>CAZRNW010000450.1:0-3635 GCA_964601535.1 uncultured Flavobacteriaceae bacterium | reverse complement strand
GCCCTAAGCGAGAAAGTAGGAAAACAACGCAGTACCGTAACTAACTTTTTACGTTTACTCAAATTGCCAGCTCCAATCCAAAAAGCAATACGCGACCGTGAAATTTCAATGGGCCACGCGAAAGCTTTGATTAATATCGATAACGAAGACCGTCAGCTTGCCATTTTTGCTTTGGCATTAGAGCAGGATTTATCCGTTCGTGAAATTGAATCTTTAGCACGCGGCGAAAAGATAAAATATACGCCAAAAGTTATCCGTGTTGAAAAACCACTGAGTATGGAAGATAAGGAAATTCAGAAAAAGTTAGCTGAAATTTTCGATAAATCATTTTCTTTCAAACGTAACGGCAAAACAGGAAGCATTACTTTGAATTTCAAAAACGATAAACAACTTAAAGACATCTTATCTTATTTTGGAATAGATTAAATAATTCTTACTAATAAAAACTCGTCATTCGTCAATCTTAAATCGTCATTCGTATTATGCCTAAAGGAATTTACAAAATACCTGTTCCTGTTAACGAACCGGTAAAACAATATGCTTCAGGAAGTCCTGAACGCAAAGAATTACAAGCGATGCTGAAAACATTACGCAGCAAACAAATTGATATTCCAATGTACATAGGAAGCAAGGAAGTACGCAGCAATAACAAAATCCGCCTTGCGCCGCCTCACGACCACAAACATACTTTAGGTTATTTTCACAAGAGTGATAAAAAACATATTGAGCAAGCCATCACTGCTGCATTAGCCGCAAAAGAAGCATGGGCTAATTTAAGCTGGGAACACCGCGCTGCCATTTTCTTAAAAGCTGCCGATTTAATTGCCGGCCCATATCGTGCGAAATTAAACGCCGCAACCATGTTGGGACAAAGTAAAAATGCTTTTCAGGCGGAGATTGACAGTGCTTGCGAAATAGTAGATTTCCTTCGTTTCAACGTAAGTTACATGCAGGAAATTTATGCCGACCAGCCTATTTCATCACCGGGTGTTTGGAACAGATTAGAATGGCGTCCGCTTGAAGGATTTATTTACGCTTTAACACCTTTCAACTTCACGGCAATTGCAGGTAATTTACCAAGCAGTTGTGCGATGATGGGTAATGTTGTTGTTTGGAAACCAAGTAACACCGCAGTTTACAGCGCCAATGTTTTAATGGAAGTATTTAAAGCGGCCGGTGTACCGGATGGGGTTATCAATTTAATTTATCCGAGTGGACCTGATGCAGCTGATGTAATTTTTAATCACCGCGATTTTGCAGGGATACATTTCACCGGAAGTACAGAAGTTTTCCAGAACATCTGGCAAACTATCGGGAATAACATTCATAAATATAAATCGTACCCGAAAATTGTTGGTGAAACAGGTGGAAAAGATTTCATCATGGCTCACAAATCAGCTGATGCGAAAGTTGTTGCTACAGCAATTAGCCGCGGTGCTTTCGAATATCAGGGACAAAAATGTTCGGCTTGTTCGCGTGCATACATTCCAAGCAATTTGTGGGAAGATGTAAAAAAATATTTGGTGGCTGATTTGAAATCAATGAAAATGGGTCCGACCGAAGATTTCACCAATTTCATCAACGCGGTAATTGATGAGAAAAGTTTTGATAAACTCACTAAATATATTTCGGCAGCTAAAAAAGATAAGAGCGTTGAAATTGTTGCAGGTGGAAAATCAGACAAGAGCAAAGGTTATTTTATTCAGCCAACCATTTTAAAAGTAAAAAATCCGAAATATGTAACCATGTGTGAGGAGTTATTTGGTCCTGTTTTAAGCATTTACGTTTATGGTGAGAACAGATTTAAAGAAACGCTTGACATCGTTGACAAAACTTCTGTTTATGCATTAACTGGTGCTATTATTGCTCAGGACCGATATGCTATTGAAGTGGCGACGAAAAAATTACAGCACAGTGCGGGTAATTTTTATATCAACGATAAATGTACCGGAGCTGTTGTGGGGCAGCAGCCATTCGGTGGTGCACGCGGCAGCGGAACAAACGATAAAGCAGGTGCTAAAGTGAATTTACTTCGCTGGGTGAGTCCGCGCACGATTAAAGAGACATTTGTGCCGGCAACCGATTATAAATATCCGTTCTTACAGGCGGATTAAGATTGACAACCTCCATTTGGGAGGTTTTTTATTTTTCGTACCTTTAAGCAACCAAATCCATCCAAAGTGAATGCAATTTGTAATGTGAGATTAACAATTGCTGTATTAATTGCATTTACTCATGCATTCTCGTTCTCGCAAAGCATTTCAACATTTAAAACCGGAAACAAGTGGGGCTTTAAACAAGGACAAACTGTAATCATTGAACCTCAATACGATTCGGTTTACGGATTCGATCAAACTAATCAGATTTGTTTAGTCGGAACTATTGACCCGCTGAAGCGCAGCGTGAATTCATTAACCAAACAAGTTCGTATTGGTTATACATTTAATTACATCAATGCAAAAAATCAAAAACTATATTTCAAAGCTCAGCAAGGACTTGATTCTACAAGCAGTGTTGATGTGAACAAACAAAGCGCTACTCTTTATTTTGGCAAAACAGATGTTTTTGTAGCTGCATTTAGCGGTAAGAAAATGTTATGGAGTAAAAAAGGAAAACCACTCTCTTCTGTAAAACATGATAATATTAATTTCACAAAAGTTCCCGGCTTTTATACTTTTGAAGAATCAACTGTGTGGGGATTGATGGATGAAACAGGAAAAACAATTATTGGTCCTACCTACTCCAAAATAAGTTTCAATGTTTACGATTCGGTTATTTATTGTTGCACTGCCGGAAGTAAGTTTAACGGGATGGATGATGTTTACAATTACAAAGGCGAAAAAATTCATTCCAGCGGAAAACATATACAATGTTCAGGAAAAAACTACGTTATTTACAGATTGTATGATTCGGAGAATGCATTCATTATTCACGATTTAAAAACCAATACCGAAAAACATTTGAAAGCAGATTTCATTTATTATCTGAAAGAAGATAAAATTGCCATGCTTAGTGATGAATGGTACTTTTATGATTTGAAATCAGATAAGAAAGTGCCGCTTGACAAAACATTAATTAAATACATGAAACTCGATGACTAAATTAAAAATTGCCATAAATGGTTTTGGGCGTATTGGCCGCTGCTTTTTCAGAATTGCGCATGAACAATCAAATTTTGAAATTGTTGCTATTAACGATTTAACCGATGCGAAAACATTAGCGCATTTATTAAAATACGATTCGGTGCACCGTGCTTTTAAAGGGGAAGTGAGTCATGATGAGCATAACCTCATTGTAAACGGTAAGAAAATAAAAATCGTAGCGGAAAAAGACCCTTCTGCCCTGCCATGGAAAGATATGGGAATTGATTACGTCATTGAATCAACCGGTCATTTTTTAACGACTGAGAGCGCAACAAAACATATTAAAGCAGGTGCAAGAAAAGTTATTATCTCAGCACCCGCAACTGATGAAACAAAAACGATTGTATTAGGATGTAATGATTCTATTTTAACTAAGAGTGATATTATTGTATAGAATGCATCTTGTACAACCAATTGTGCGGCACCAATGCTGAAAGTATTAGAACAGATAATAATTGAAGAAGCTTATATCTCAACCGATAACTCATACAC
>CAZRNW010000449.1:0-3641 GCA_964601535.1 uncultured Flavobacteriaceae bacterium | reverse complement strand
GATGAAAAGACGATTATTTTATGTCAAACCTTCGAAAAAGAGAGTGACAGTAATCAAATTTTTGATATATTTAAACAAAATAATTATACGTTTTTTACATCGAAAGCTGTTAAGGGTGTAAAAATATCGCTGATTAGAAAAATATGACTTTATGAAAAATAAATTATTTGTTTACTTTTTTGTTTTATGTTCAGTTGCCTTTTCCCAGGTAACCAACACTAAAAAATGGAGAAAAACCGAACAGGATTCGATGCAAAAAGCTTTAATCATGTATGACGAGAAGGATTACAAGGCTGCATTGCCCATCTATGAAGTTTTGTTTAAAGCGCATCCAAAAGAAGATTTCTTAAAATACGTATATGGTCGTTGCTGCCTCACAAGAAACGATAAACATAAAGATGCACTTACCTATCTCAGTGAAATATATGCTAAAAACAAAAAAGCTGAGAGCATTGAATACGATATGGCACGTGCTTATCACTTCAATTATAAGTTTGATGAAGCTCTCGCTATGGTAGATCAGTGTATTGCGAATAAAAAGACTTTTCCGGATGAAAAATTACAAGCGCAGCAACTAAAAAAATATATCCTCAATGCTAAGGAATTTTATGCGAAACCAACCAACGCAGTCATCACCAATATCGGAACCATTATTAATACAGATAATGAGGAGTATGTTCCTGTTGTTTCTGCTGATGAATCAGTAATGATTTTTACTTATGTTGGAAAAGAAAGTACGGGCGGAAGATTAGATAAAATGCAACAGCCGTTCCCTTACGGCGATTATTACGAAGATGTTTTCCAGTCAATAAAAGTAAACGACCAATGGACTAAACCCCACGGTATCGCAACAATCAATACCAAAGTGCACGATGCAGCTATTGCAATTAGTCCGGATGGCCAGCAACTTTTTGTTTACCGCGATAATGGTGATGACCATGGTGATATTTACGGAAGTTTTTTACATGATACGGCATGGACTGTGCCTGTGAAATTAAAAGGGCAGGTCAATTCTTATTCGTGGGAAGGAAGCTGTTCATTAACATCAGATGGAAAAACGCTTTATTTTGCGAGTGACCGTTCCGGCGGTTATGGCGGCAGGGATATTTACCGCGCCAGTTTATCGGCCGACAGTACCTGGGGAAATATAATTAACCTTGGTGATTCTATTAATACAGCTTTGGATGATGATGCTCCTTTCATTCACCCTGACGGTATAACTTTATTTTATAGCTCCAAAGGAAAAACCAGTATGGGATACTATGATATTTTCCAGGCGGTAATGAACCCTATCGACTCTACTTTCAGAAACGCGTTAAATGTTGGTTATCCAATCAACACTACCGATGATGACAGATATTATGTACTATCAGCCAATGGAAAAACAGGATATTATGCCAGCGCTAAAGAAGGAGGTTCCGGTCTGCATGATATTTATTTAGTTGATCCGGGTTATATAGGCAAAAAACCCCTCACTTATTTGGTGAAAGGGAAAATTACTTTAAACAAAGAACCTGTTGTAGGAAAAATTGAAGTTGTTGTCACTTCAAGAAACAATAAGAAATTTACCGAGTCGAAATCCAATGCAAATACCGGAAATTACCTGATTACTTTACCGGCAGGTGCAGTTTTTAAATTAACTTATACCTATAAAGATTTCCCTCCGCGCGTTCTTGAAATTGATGCAAGCGCCATCACTGATTTTACGGAAAAAATATACGATGTTGAATACAGTGTAGCTGATACTGCAAAGCCTGTTGTAACACCAACCGTTGCTGCTGTTACCCCTACTGTCGCCCCGCCTCAGGACGATTTCGTTCCCAAAACACCAATGCAGGAGAAAGTGAAAAAATACGCTGAAAAATACGGAGATATCGTTTCTTCAGGCTTGGAATTCCGTGTACAAGTTGCCGCGTATAAGTATCCTAAAAACTATAAATATCCTCACTTAAAGAATTATGGTAAAGTTGACCATTTATTGTTAGAAGATGGTATTACGCGTATTACAATAGGAGGTGCATTTATGACGCTAAGCAAAGCCTTTGAACATAATAAGAAAGTTATTGCTGCAGGTCAAACCGATGCCTTCGTCACTGCAATTTATAACGGCAGGCGTGTTTATCTTGAAGAATTAGAAGCGCTCGGAATTTTTAAATAGGATTTATTTTAAATCTGCTAAATCACGATAAAGTTGCTTCATACCTTCTGAAGCAACTTTTTTTATGTGTTTAAGATTATTTACGTAATCCAAACTGAAATCGCCCGGGTCAATTAACCATTTCGGGGCTTTGTTAGATACATAATTCAAAATTCCTGCCGCCGGATAAACATTAAGAGAAGTACCAATTACAACAAAAATATCCGAGGCTGCGGCCACCTCAATAGCATTATCCATTTCAGGCACCATCTCCCCAAACCAAACGATGTGCGGCCTTAATTGCGAACCTTTATCACATCGGTCGCCAATTTTAATTTCCCAGTGATTTACAGGATAAACCAATTCAGGATGACTCGTGCTTCTCACCTTCATGATTTCACCGTGCAGATGTAAAACATTTTTACTGCCGGCACGTTCGTGAAGGTCGTCGATATTTTGTGTGATGATTTGTACGTTGAATTTATTCTGAAGATCAGAAATAATGCGGTGCGCATCATTCGGCATGGCATCCATCACCTGTTTACGGCGTAAATTATAAAATTGGGTAACTAAAGAAGGATCTTTGCTCCAGGCTTCAGGGGTTGCTACATCTTCAATTCTGAATTCCTCCCATAAACCTCCCGAATCACGGAATGTTTTTAATCCGCTCTCGGCGCTAACGCCTGCTCCGCTAAATATGACAAGGTTTTTTTTCAATTGTTTACCCTGCCAAGATAATTTATAAATTTTGCTTTACAAAATTGAACATCTTAGTGTACAAGTGAATTCTGGTATTACCACCATAAATTCCGTGGTTTTTGTTTGGATAGGTCATGAATTCGAAGGGAATATTGTACATCACCAATGTCTTTGCCATTTCCATGCTGTTTTGATAATGCACATTGTCATCAGCAGCACCGTGTATCAATAAAAATTTTCCTTTTATCTGCTTCACAAAATTCACGGGCGAATTATCCTCATAACCGCTTTTGTTATCGGCAGGTTTGCGTAAAAAGCGCTCGGTATAAATATTATCATAATATTTCCAATTAGTAACCGGTGCAACAGCAATTGCCGCTTTAAAATAATCAGCTCCTTTACTAATAAGTAACGACGCCATGTACCCGCCATAACTCCATCCCATAAAACCAATACGTGTTTTATCTACATAAGGCAGCGTTCCCAAATATTTTGCCACTTCAATCTGATCGATGGTTTCCAATTTTCCCAATTGCAAATAAGTGCAGTGTTTAAACTGACGACCTCTGCCTAAAGTTCCGCGACCATCTACACAAACTACCATATAACCTTCTTGTGATAAAAATTGATGCCACATGGAGCCTTCCCAGCTATTGTTAACCAAATTAGAACCCGGACCATTGTAAGCGGTCATATAAACAGGATATTTTTTATTCGAGTCAAAATTTGCAGGCTTAATCATCCAGCCATTTAATTCAGTACCATCCACAGTTTTCATAGTGAAAAAAGTCTTTTGGGTGAGCGA
>CAZRNW010000448.1:0-3642 GCA_964601535.1 uncultured Flavobacteriaceae bacterium | reverse complement strand
TTTCAATTTCATTGCTTTTGCCCAGATTTTTCTTGATACACGTCCGATAACACTGTATTCCGGATCGATTCCATTACTGAAGAAGAAAGATAAATTCGGAGCGAAATCATCAATATGCATTCCTCTGCTTAAATAATACTCAACGAAAGTAAATCCATTCGCTAATGTAAATGCTAATTGCGAAATAGGATTTGCTCCCGCTTCTGCAATATGGTAACCGGAAATGGAAACAGAATAAAAATTCCTGACTTTATTATCAATGAAATATTGCTGCACATCGCCCATCACACGCAAACTAAATTCAGTGCTGAATATGCAGGTATTTTGCGCCTGGTCTTCCTTTAAAATATCGGCTTGTACAGTTCCGCGCACTTGCGATAAAGTTGATGTTTTTATTTTTTCGTAAACATCTTTTGGCAAAACCTGATCGCCGGTTACACCTAACAACATTAAACCTAATCCATCATTTCCCTCAGGTAATTCGCCCTGATATTTCGGACGTTTTGTGCCTTTTGCTTTATAAATAGCTTCAATCTTTTTCTCGATTTCTTTCTCTAATTTATTTTCTTTAATATACAATTCACATTGCTGGTCTATAGCTGCATTCATAAAAAATGCCGCTAAAGTTGGCGCCGGACCGTTAATCGTCATCGACACTGATGTTTTCGGATCTGCTAAATTAAATCCGCTGTACAATTTCTTAGCATCGTCTAAACAACAAATACTTACACCACTGTTTCCAATCTTTCCGTAAATATCAGGACGGTAATCAGGATCGTTACCATAAAGCGTTACACTGTCGAATGCAGTACTTAACCGCGCCGCCGGTAAACCTTTGCTTACATAATGGAAACGTTTGTTTGTTCTCTCCGGTCCGCCCTCACCTGCAAACATACGCGTTGGATCTTCACCTTCCCGCTTGAACGGATAGATACCTGCCGCATATGGAAATTCTCCCGGGAAATTCTCCTGTAAATTCCATTGTAAAATATCACCCCACGAGGTAAACTTAGGTGATGCAATTTTAGGAACCTGCGTATGCGATAAAGATTCGTAATGGGTTTTAATTTTTAATTCTTTATCGCGGACTTTAAAAATATAATATTCGTTACTGTATAATTTCTTTTTCTCTTCCCAGCCTTCAATTGTTTTTAAATTACGCGGGTCTAAATCCAGTTTTGTTTTTTCAAAAGCTTCCTGCAATCCTTTAATCAAACGGTCTTTATCAGCAATGTTAGATGCTTTTAAAGTTTCAATAGATTTTTGCAAGCCATACAATTTCTGGGCAATTTCCGCTTGTTCTTTTCCTTTCTTGTCGTAATTGCGGTTGTTCTCGCTAATCTCACTTAGGTAACGGGTTTTTGCAGGAGGAATGATATAAATCTTCTCACTCATTTCGTTAGTGATAACAAAATTTGATTTCAACTTTTCATTTTTTGTTTTCTCGTACAATTTGTCCATCACCGCTCGGTACAAACGATTCATGCCCGGGTCGTTGAACTGAGAAGCAATTGTACCATGAACAGGAAGTGAATCATCACTTGCATCAAATAAATTATGATTGCGCTTGTATTGTTTCTTTACATCCCGTAAAGCATCTAATGCACCACGCTTATCAAACTTGTTTAAAGCGATAATGTCGGCGAAATCGAGCATGTCGATTTTCTCGAGTTGAGATGCTGCACCGTATTCCGGCGTCATAACATACAAACTCATGTTACTGTGTTCAATAATTTCGGTATCGCTCTGCCCTATTCCACTTGTTTCTAAAATTATCAAATCAAAATTTGCAGCTTTACAAATATCTACAGCATCCTGAACATATTTACTCAATGCCAGATTACTCTGACGTGTTGCCAGCGAACGCATATAAACCCTATCATTACGGATAGCATTCATCCGGATTCTATCACCTAATAATGCTCCGCCAGTTTTACGTTTACTTGGATCAACCGAAATGATGGCTACATGTTTATCTTTAAAATCAATTAAAAATCTTCGTACCAGTTCATCCACCAAAGAACTTTTGCCGGAACCTCCCGTACCTGTAATTCCTAATACAGGTGTAGTTGATGTTTTTGCTTTTTCGCGTGCTTTGTTGAGCATCGCTGTACTCTCTTCATTAAAATTCTCGGCTGCAGAAATTAATCTTGCAATCGATTTATAATCGCGCTCAATAAGATGAGCTACCTCTCCGTTTAAATTTTTTCCTGTCGGGAAATCACATTGCTTTAACAAATCATTAATCATGCCCTGTAATCCCATCGAACGCCCGTCGTCAGGCGAATAAATTCTTGTGATGCCGTATTTATGAAGCTCTTCTATTTCAGTCGGAAGAATTACCCCGCCACCGCCACCAAATAATTTTATATGCGTACAACCTTTTTCTTTTAATAAATCGTACATGTATTTAAAATACTCAACATGGCCACCCTGATATGAGGTAACAGCAATCGCATTCGCATCTTCCTGAATCGCACAATTCACAACTTCCTGGGCACTTCTATCGTGACCCAAGTGAATCACTTCAGCGCCACTGGCTTGTATAATGCGGCGCATAATATTTATAGCAGCGTCGTGGCCATCGAAAAGCGCAGCAGCAGTAACAATACGTATTTTATTTTTTGATTGGTAAGGGGTCGTTTCCATCGGGACTGTAATATAGCCCACTAATATAGGTAAAATAAGCCTTTTTTGGAAAGGGGGTTTTGTAAAGAATTATGAGCTGTTTTACAAAGAATTCAGATAATTTTTGGCCATTGATTTGAAATAGAGGTCTTCAAGTACTGCATTTTCTCTGTTTTTCAACCTCAGAACCAAATTAAAATAAATACGGGCTTTTTCGGTTTCATTATTTTCGATTAAGGCTTCAGCGTAATAAAAATTGTTGGCAATATCGGTAGGAAAATATTTTAAAGCTTTTTCTAATACATTTTTAGCTTCCTTTTTATCAGGCCAGGAAATTATTAATGGAATGTACGGCGTTTTATAATGCAGTATCCCCATCACTTTCCAGCCTGTACAGGAATAATACATTGAATCGAGCTGGATTAATTTAATTGCGTTCTTTCTCATTTTTTCAACCACCCCATTCGTTGCATTAGCAAAAACACCTGTTAATTCCGCTTTTAATCCAACGCTTGTAATGTATTCAAATAAGATTGGTCCGGATAATGGGAATTTCTTACAATAAATTTCTGCTGATTTAATGGCTTTATCCAATAAATTCTTTTTCTTTTTTTCATCCGTATAAACAAAACGTACTTTAAAATTGAGTGATAGCAAATAATACAAAGCACATTTTTCATTTCCATTTCCATTCTTAATTTCATTTTCAAAAAAGGAAATACATTTATTAATCACATTCGAATCTGCCTGCAAACCATTTGCTTTTTCGTGACGATTGTTAAATTGTTCGATTGTTTTCTCAAAAAGGTTTTGAGATTTACTTGTAAAAAAAAATAAGAAAAATATGACCGGGATTTTAATTCTCATTTATCTCAGAAGAATAAAATTGCCTGCACCATTGACGGTATTTTCCAATAGGACCGTCACCCTGTGCCAATGCCGGATTATCGATATAAACTTTATTTTGCCAAACATCAAAATCCTGACTCACATCATGACAATAGCCTTTAAAAG
>CAZRNW010000447.1:0-3673 GCA_964601535.1 uncultured Flavobacteriaceae bacterium | reverse complement strand
GGTACCAGTGTCTGGACCGATAAAAATTAATGGAACCAAAAGTCTCGATATGTATACCGACCTACAAGCAGACTAAGTATTTACAACTTTGTCTCGATTCTGTTTCGGAGCAGTCTTTCACGGATTATGAGGTTATTATTACAGATGATACACCGGATGACACAGTGAAAAATTTTGTTTCGCATTATCAGATTCAGAACTTGCATTATTTTAAAAATCCAGTTTCATTGGGTTCGCCCGGGAATTGGAATACAGCCCTTTCGAAAGCCAAAGGGAAATACATTAAGGTTTTGCATCACGATGATTATTTCCTGAATAAGAAATCACTTTCGGAATTTGTTGATGTGGCTGAAAAAAACAAATGCTCTTTTGTATTTAGCAATACGGAAGTGTGGCATGTTTCTGATGATACGAGGAGAATAGCTCAGCCAAATCATGTGCAGTTACAAAGATTATATCAGGATCCGCTTTTTTTGTTTTTCAGAAATAAAATCGGCTCGCCATCGGCAACATTTTTCGCAAGAAATGAAATAAAATTTGATGAAAACTTGAAATGGCTGGTGGATGTTGATTTTTACATAAGGTATTTAAAGAAGTTTCCTTTAATACATATAAATAAAGCTTTGGTATGTACTGCTCATGAAACACCCGGACAAGTCACGCAGGAAGTGCAAAATGACAAATTGGTACAGATAAAAGAGCATGTCTTAGTATTTTTGAAAGTGAATGATCAAATAAAGGATAAAAGTAAGTGGATTTCTTTTTTTGAATATTTATTCAGGGATTATGGCGTAAATTCTTTGGAAGAATTGAATGGTATTGTTAATGTTGATTCTGGCTCTGATTTTTTTAAAGGTGTGTTTGAAGGGATAAATAAAGGAGTAGGAATAAAGAATTTAAAACGTAAGCTCTACAACAGTAGTTTAAATATTTTGCATTCAGAGCAATTTTAGTATGGTAATTGTAAAATTAATGGGTGGACTGGGCAACCAGATGTTTCAATACGCGGCGGGGCGTTGTCAGGCTCACTTGCATAATACAGAGCTGAAACTCGATTTATCGTATTTAAATGCAGATCCAAAAAGTAAGTACACCAAACGGGAATACAAACTTGATGTATTCAATATTACTTCTCAAATTGCCGGAGAAAACGATTTGAAACTTTTTTTACCATTGGAAAGAGGTAAAATAACGCGGGCCTTAATGCGTAAACTTCCTATTTTGTTTTCAAAGCTGATTGCGAATGAAAGCGGACATGCTTTTATGAAGGAATTTTATTCTTATCCGAAAAACGTTTATTTAAACGGCTTTTGGCAATCGGAAAATTATTTTGAACCAGTAAAAGTTATCCTTTTAAAGGAATTCACTTTGAAAGGAAAACTGGATGCAGCAAACGAATCACTTTGCGTCAAAATTAAAAATTCCGATTCGGTTAGTCTGCACATAAGAAGAGGCGATTATGTGGACGATAAAACAACAAATGCATTTCACGGAGTTTGTTCTTTGGATTATTATCAGAAAGCAATAAGTCACATTCAAAAATCAGTTCCCGGCCTAACTATATTTGTGTTTTCAGATGATTTAACCTGGGCGAAAGCCAATTTAAAGACGGATGTTGCCATTACTTTTGTCGATTTTAATAATCCGCCTGAAATTGACATGTATTTAATGAGTTTGTGTAAACACAATATTATTGCCAACAGCAGTTTCAGCTGGTGGGGCGCATGGTTAAATCAGAATCCCGGAAAAACGGTAATTGCTCCAATGCAGTGGTTTGCAGACCGCCATGCCGGTACGCCTGATATTTATCCTCAAAATTGGGTAAAAATTTAGCACTTTTTTAAAGGTATTTTCGCTTAAACTTTAGTATTTTTAGCTTATAAATAAAAGCTAATATGGATACGCAAAAACCGAAGAAAAGTCTAATCAGAAGAATTTTTAAATGGACAGGAATCACCTTTTTGGTGTTGTTGCTCTTAATTATTATCGCTCCTTTTATTTTCAAGGATAAAATTATTGCACTTGTAAAAGAGGAAGCCAATAAAAACCTGAATGCTAAAGTTGATTTCGGCGAGTTTGATTTAACTTTAATAAGTTCTTTTCCTGATTTTAAATTCGTAATTAATAAGGTGAGCGTAATTGGTATTAACGAATTTGAAGGAGATACTTTGGCTTATATTGGTCAGTTAAGTACGAACATTAATTTAAAAAGTGTTATTGCCGGGGATAAATATCAGGTGAATTCATTAGTTATTGATAAAGCAAGAATTCTGGGAAAAGTAATGAGCGATGGAAAAGCAAATTGGGATATTGCGAAACCAAGTGCTGATACAACCGCTGCAGCTCCAAGTGAGCCGACTAAATTTGCGCTTAAACTAAAGAAATTAAAAATTTCTGACACTTACATTGTTTACGATGATCAGCAAGGAAATATGTATGGAAAGCTGGAAGGCTTTAATTACGAGTTAGCAGGTGATTTTACACAGGATGTTTTTGTGATGGAAAATTTACTGGAGATTGCAAAAACAACATTTAAAATGGGCGGAGTGGGTTATTTAACCAACGTTCATATCAAATCAAAAGCAGATTTAGATATGGACATGACGCAAATGAAATTTAAGTTTAAAGAAAATGAATTTAGTTTGAATGAGCTTACTTTAGGTTTCGACGGTGAAGTTAAGATGCCGAAAGATGATATCGACATGAATGTTACTTTCAAAGCCCAACAAACTGAATTCAAATCCATACTTTCTTTAATTCCGAGTGTTTATTCAAAAGATTTTGCATCAGTTAAAACAGCAGGTAAACTTTCTTTAGATGGATTCGCTAAAGGAACTTATAATGATAAGACTTATCCGGCTTTTGGTGTGAATTTGAGTATTGCCGAGGCGATGTTTAAATACCCTTCATTGCCAAAATCTGTAAATAACATTAACATCGATGTAAAAGTTCAGAATCCGACAGGTGTTTTGGATGCAACTACTATCGACATTAATAAATTCCATATGGAGATGGCAGGTAATCCTATTAATATTTGGGCGCATATTAAAACACCAATTTCCGATCCTGATATTAATGCAGAAGTAAAAGCACATATTGTTTTAGCATCTGTAAAAGATTTTATCCCTATGGAAGCAGGGGATGAAATGAATGGCGAAATTAATGCTGATATCGCGATGAGCGGTCGCTTGAGCGCCATTGAAAAACAGCAATACGAAAACTTTAAAGCTTCGGGAACTCTCGAGATTAATAAAATGAATTACAAAACTGCGAGCTTACCTTATGGTGTATTGCTGAATGTGATGAAAATGAATTTCAGTACGCAATTTGTTGAATTGGCTAGTCTGGATGCAAAAATGGGCAATACCGATATTCAGGCCAATGGAAAAATCGAAAACTTCCTGCAATATGTATTTAAAGATGATTTAATAAAAGGAGCTTTTAACGTAAGCGGTAATCTGGTTGATTTAAATCAATTAATGGGACCGGAATCCACAGAAACAGCGGCGGCAACTCCAAGTGCTGCGGCAACATCAACCGCAGCTTCAGGTGTAATTGAAGTGCCTGGAAATATTGATTTCACCTTGAATGCAAAATTTGCCAAAGTACTTTACACAAATCTTACTCTGGATAATTTGGCCGGTAATATTGTGGTGCGCGATAAAAAAGTGGA
>CAZRNW010000446.1:0-3676 GCA_964601535.1 uncultured Flavobacteriaceae bacterium | reverse complement strand
TTTGAATGGAGACGCTGTTATTACACAACCAAAACAGCAGATTAATATTGTTTCTACAATGCCCGGAACTATTGTATGGATAACACCCCGTTGTAATGTTGTAGGACATGCAGCCAACGTAACATATAGCATTGCTATGGGATACGGAGATGTTTATACTATAGAGAATGTAACACAGTCAACCAGTACCGTAACTCCCGGACAGAATCTGGGCGGAACAATTATTGTTTCAAATAATCCGATTGCAGTTACAGTTGCTGATGATTCTGTTCGTACACCCGGTGGCGGATGTTATGATTTAATTGGGGATCAGATTGTACCAGTTGATGTTGTTGGGGATTCTTATATTGCTAATAAGGGATTCATGGTTCCTCTTTCTGCAGAAAGTATTTTTATTGTGGCTACCGATAACTTTACGCAATTAACCATTACAGAAAGTCCAACAATCGCAGCGCAAACTTTTACATTAAATAAAGGAGACACGAAACAATATCCGATTACAAGACCGCTTACGCACGTACAAGCCACAAAGCCGGTTTATTTGTGGCAAACAACAGGGTATGGTTGCGAGTCGGGCGCCGCTATTTTACCACCGTTAGAGTGTGCAGGTTCAGATACAGTTATTTTCTCCAGAAATAATACTCAGCCTTTTTTATTAAATGTATTATGTAAACTGGGTAGCGAAGGAAGTTTTGCCATTGATGGCAATACTACTCTGCTTACATCAGGTATGTTTACTGTCGTGCCCGGTACAGGAGGTGCATGGTTAGGTGCTCAAACGCCGACTGTAATGCCTCTTGCTGTTGGAGCCCATACTATTACTAATAGCACAGATGTGTTTGCCTTAGGTATTATTAATGGTGATGTTGGAACAGGAGGCTTATTCCATTATATGTCAACATTCCGAAGAAAAGTTGCAATTAACGCAGGCTCTGATTTCACTATGTGTGCTGGGGCAGCAAATACTGTTGCGTTAACAGGAACTATTAGCGGTGGAGCTATAACCGGAATATGGACCGATCCTTCCGGAACAGCAGTTAGTCCAACCGTATATACTTCTTCTATTACAACTGTAAGTTTTGTTTATACTTTAACGTCGGCCCAGTCGAATTCGCTTACACCGGTTACGATTACATTTACTCTTACTTCAGTTGGGAATTGTAAGAACGTTTCAGATGTAGTTTCGATTACTATTACACCAAAGCCGGCAGTTGCTATTACCTCCCCTTCTGTTATTACAAGATGTAAAAATAATTTAACGCCAATTTCACTTACCAGTACAGTTAGTATCGGTGTGATTAGTCAAACCTGGTCGGGTGGTGCAGGTTCATTTGCGTCCACAACTTCTGTAAATACTACTTATACACCATCGGCCGCAGATGCCTCTGCTGGAAGTGTCACATTGACAATAAATGCCAATGGTTGTGTACCTGTGAGTGATTATATGGTCATTAACTTCATCGACCCGCCAACAGTCACTGTGCCTCCTAACATTAACGTCTGTACCAATTCGTCTTCTGTTGCCATAAGTGGTGCAACTATAACAGGAGGTACTAATACAGGTATATGGTCAACAAACGGTACAGGTTATTTTGCACCGTCTGATACAATATTTAATACCAATTATGTTTTGAGTGCAAGTGAATTAGCTACCGGCGGATTAGTAACACTAACATTAACATCAACCAATAATGGTTTATGTGCTTCTGTTCAAAACACAATGAGTATTAATATTATTCCTAAGCCTGTTGTAAGTGCAGGACCGGATTATACGACTTGTGCTAGTGCTGTTGTTTTTACTTTAAGTGGTTCTGCAACATTCCAGAGTGCTGCGACAACCCCTACATGGTCGGCTGTTTCAGGTACTGGCGCATTCAGTAATATAAATGTTACCAATCCAACCTATAGTATGAGTATTAATGATACCATTCAAGGTTACGTTATTCTGGTTATTTCAGCACAAGGTATTTGTCCGAATGCAGAAACAGATACGGTAAGGATTGATATTTTAAAACTACCATTTGTGAATGCTGGTATTAATACAACGGTTTGCGATAATAATAATGTCCAACTAAATGGTGTTATTACAGGATTTACCGGAACTGGACAATGGTCCTCGAGTGGTACGGGTACATTCACACCTTCCAGTACAATTTTAACTACGAGTTATACACCGAGCGGTGGTGACATACTCACGGGCTCCGTCACATTCACCTTGTCATCAACAAATAATCAGGGATGTAATGCTGTAAAAGATACTTTAAAAATTACATTTAAAACTTCTCCTACCGCTAACTTTTCTATTGGTAACGCTTGTGTGAACAGTCCTGTTGTGTTTACTGATGCATCAAGCGGAAGTATCGTTACTCAAAATTGGGATTTCGGCGATGGTGGTTCGTCTATTGCAACAAGTCCGATTCATACTTATTCTTTAGCGAATACTTATTTGGTAACTTATACCGTAACTTCTGCAAATGGTTGTATGGATACAGTTACAAAGCCAATTATTATTAACAGTTTACCCGTTGCAAATTTCAGTTATACAAATGCCTGCCAATCTTTACCGGCATATTTTCTGGATGGTTCAACTATAAGTATCGGAAGTAATATAGTTTCCTGGAACTGGAATTTTGGCGATGGCTTAAAAGACACGATTAATAAAAATCCAACACATATTTATACTGCAGCCGGATTATATAACGTGAATCTAACGGTTACATCAGATAAAGGCTGTGTAGCTTCTATTCTAAAACCTGTGAATGTGAATCCGAAACCGCGTGCTGAATTTGGCATGACTAACAATCCAACACTAGCCTTAGAAACAGTTTACTTTACAGATTTTTCAACGCCAACAAATTCAATTGTTTCATGGTTCTGGAATTTTGGTGATTTCTCTAATGCAAATACGCAGAATCCTACACATTTTTATTTTAATCAGGGCTCCTATAATATTACCTTAACTGTTGCAGATGGTAATGGTTGTATCGATTCGATTACAAAGTCAATAGAAGTTACATTGTTACCACTGGTTCCTACAGCATTTTCGCCGAATAAAGATGGCAACAACGACTTTTTATTGGTGAAAGGCGGGCCATTCGAAAAAATGAAATTCAGGGTTTATAACAGTTGGGGTGAAATGGTTTTCGAATCGGAAGACCAAAAAATTGGATGGGACGGAACCTGGAGAGGGGAAGATGCGCCAATAGGTGTTTATGTTTGGGTGTTAGATGTAGATATGTTTAATAATAAGTCGGTCAAGAAAACGGGCGACGTAACTTTATTGAGATAGGCCGATGAAAAAGATAATTGCTTATATAGTTATTTCATTTACTTTTCTCGGGAAGTTAAGTGCTCAGGATTTTCACTTGTCGATGTATGACGCAGCACCTCTGTTTTTGAATCCTGCTATGACAGGTGTTATTGACGCGAAGTACCGAATTCATGCACAGTACCGCAATCAATGGAATTCTGTTGCGTATAAACCCTATACCACAGCATTAATCAGTGCAGATATGCCAAAAGGCAAATGGGGCTTCGGTTTACAGATTATTGAAATGCGTGCCGGTATTGGTAATTACAATGTTTTCCAGGGAATGCTTTCTACTTCCTATACTGTTCCTTTGGATAAAAAGAAATTCCATCATTTATCTTTTTGTTTACAGGTTGGCGTAACGCA
>CAZRNW010000445.1:0-3693 GCA_964601535.1 uncultured Flavobacteriaceae bacterium | reverse complement strand
AAGACCAGGCGCAATCGTCCAACCGCTCTTGATCCTCAGATAGTGGCAATTGTTGTGTATGGAATTCCACTTTTGAGTGGTGATGCAGGTCGTCCTGAATGGAATTATATTCCAATTGAGAACATCGAACAGGTCGAAATCATTAAGGGTGCTTCTTCAGTTTTATATGGTTCTTCTGCGCTGAATGGTGTTATAAATATCCGGACCGCATATCCGCGCAGCAAACCAAAAACATTGATAAATTATTCTGTCGGGCAATACAGTTTGCCAAGATTACCTGCTGATAACTGGTATAATAATTCAATTCCGGGATATTCGAATCTTAACGTTCTGCATTCACGCATCATAAAAAATAATCTTGACTTTGTTTTCGGGTGTAATTTTAATATCGATCAGGGTTATATTGGTCCACCGCCTCCCGTAAAATATCTTCCATCCGATTTGAAGGAAGCCTTACAGATAAAAGACAGCATTCCTACTTATTCAAATGATGACATGATTAAGGAAAGAGGACGTGTAAATTTGAACTTACGCTACAGGTTTAAAAAAATAATTGGTTTAAGCGCAGGAGTAAATTCAAATTTGATGTTAAATAAAACCAACATGGTGTTAGCTTGGTTAAACGACTCTAGTGGTTTGTACAGAGGATATCCCGGCGCGGTTTTTTTGCAGGATCAGGTTTTATTTAATGTTGATCCTTTTGTTCACTATAATCCAGGTAAAGGAATTAGTCATACTTTGAACATGCGTATTTTTAATACAAATAATGTTATCTCAAATAATCAGTCGAACAAAGGCACCATGTATTATGGTCAATATCAGTTGCAGCGTATTTTTAAAAATATTGATTTGGCATTTACCGGCGGAGTAGTTGGAAATATATCTTCTTCTTTTTCTAAACTGTATGCTTCAAGTGGTTCTCCAAATAATAAAATCGTAAATGTTTCCGGATTTTTGCAATTGGATAAAAAAATGTGGAATGTTCTGAATATTTCTGGTGGAATCCGTTATGAGTATTTTAAAATGAATAATCTGCAAAGTGTGGTCGCGCCAATTTTCAGAGCAGGAGCAAGTTTGCAGGTACTGAAAGGCACATGGGTTAGAACTTCTTATGGACAAGGTTTCAGATATCCAACCATTACCGAGAGGTATATTACTACAAAAGCAGGTTTGTTTGGTGTGTTTCCGAATCCTGATTTAAAACCTGAGCAAAGTAAAAGTTTTGAGATGGGTTTAAAACAAGGATTTAAAATCAAGAACATGAAAGGGTATATTGATATAGCCGGATTTTACCAGCGCTATAGAAATACAATAGAGTATTTATTCGGTATTTGGGACCCAAGTGTTGCGTTGATAGGTTTTAAATTCATGAATACAGGAGATTCCCGTGTAAGAGGCGTTGATATGTCGATGGCTTTGGCTACACCGGAAACAAATAAAAAATTCGGCATAACTGCATTAATCGGTTATACTTATGTTGAGCCGGTTTGCTTAACACCCGATAGTGTTTATGCGCATAGTAAAGCAATTGGTGGATTTGGCCCTGGAATAGATCTTAGCTATAAAAAAGCCAGCATGGATACAACTGATAACATTTTAAAATACAGATTTAAACACATGTTTAAGGCTGATGTTGAGATGAAGATTTACAGGTTTAACGTCGGTTTCAGTTACAGATATTACAGCGCCATGCAAAATATTGACAAGGCATTTATTGATCTGGAGCAATTAACAGGCAATGCTTCGCAATACTTTTACGTGATAAAAGCCACAGATTATTGGCGCACACATTATGGTTTCGAGGTTATTGATTTAAGGGTTGGCTGTAAGTTAACCGAAAATCATAAGATTTCGTTTGTAGTAAGTAATCTTCTGAATACAGATTACTCTTTAAGGCCCATGAAAATCGAATCGCCCCGTACCGCTGCCATTCAATACGTTTACGCGCTTAATTAAAACACTTCTGTTAATAAGATAAGCCGCTTTACCGGACTTGGCTTTAACTAAGTTTTTACTTTGTATAAGTGAATTTATTCAATCTTATACGCGACAAACACTCGTTGGTATACAAAATCGCATTGTATTTTTTGTCGATTCTTATTGTAGCGTATTTATTGCCTTCAAAATTTGAGTATTCGGTTAACTCCATTAAAGGTTTAAAAATCTGGCCTTTTAAAAACCTGGTTACTGATCATGAATTTTATCTGAAAAAAACCGAACAGGAATTTAAGAGTGAGAAAGAAGCCTTGATAAAATCAGCACCAATGTTTTTTAAAGAAACGTTGACTGAACGTGATATGAAATTAGCAGAATTATCTGAGCTGATAAGTAAAGAAAAAGGTATTTATCTTAAAGTAAAATCTCTGCTTGATTCTGTTTATGCGAAGGGTGTTATTGAAAAAGTGGAAGACAAAGATTTAAATGGAAACGTGTCGCTGATAAAAGACGGAGAAGCCCTGTCTTATAATTACAGGGATTTTTTCACTATCGAGGAGGCTGTACAATATTTTCAAAAAAACACTATTAAAGAAACTGATAATGAAAAAATAATTGAGGGCTGCATAAAATTTCTGACTATAACTGTTTACTATGATAAAGTGCTTTCAGGAAGAATTACAGGCGACAACATGGAACATCTTTCGTTGTACAAAACGGTTTATAAACCCGGTGAAGTGTTAATTAAACATTTAGAAGAAATAACCCCGCAAAAACGACAACTAATTACCGAATATATTTTAAGTTCCGGAAGAAGCGGTAAAAGCGATGTTCTTAATTTCGCAGGGAAGCTTATAATTGCAGCCCTTTTATTGGGAATATTAATGTTGTATCTCGCTTTTTTCAGGAAAAATATTTTTGGACAGGCCAGGCAAGTGAGTTTTATATTTATGATGGTGATTTTATCGGTTTTAATTTCAGCCTTAACTGCACCATACGGGCTTTTATTTTTCGCAGCGCTTCCGTTTGCCTTAATTCCGGTTTTGATAAGAATATTTTTCGATAGCCGCACTGCTTTATTTACTTTTTTGATTGCGATTTTATTTAGCTCGTTTTATGCGGCCGATAAATTTCAGTTCGTGTTCATGCAGTTAATAATTGGTATGGGAACCATTTTCAGTGTAGCTGAGATGAGGAAGCGGAAAGAATTACTTGTATCGGGACTGGTGGTTTTGTTTTTTTATGTGATGTCGTTTATTGGTTATCATTTGATGATGGACAGTGAAAAAATTCTGACTCAAAAAATATTTTATCTTCCCATTATCATTAGCTCATTATTGATTTTACTGGCTTATCCATTTATTTTTTTAGCAGAAAAATCTTTTGGTTTTATTTCTGATTTTACTTTAATGGAATTATGTGATTTAAATAATCCGTTGCTAAGGGAATTATCGGTAAAAGTGCCGGGCACCTTCCAGCATTCGCTTCAGGTAGCCAATCTTGCTGAAGAAGCAGTTTTTCATATTGGCGGCAATGCTTTGTTGATCCGCGCCGGTGCGATGTACCATGATATCGGAAAAATTGAAAATCCCCGATACTTCACCGAAAATCAGGTGGGTGAAATAAATCCGCACACCGAAATCTTACCGGAAGAAAGCGTGAAAATTATTATCGCACATGTTATTAAAGGAATTGAAAAAGCAAAAGAGCATAAATTACCCGAAGCCATAATTGATTTTATCCGCACCCACCATGGAA
>CAZRNW010000444.1:0-3696 GCA_964601535.1 uncultured Flavobacteriaceae bacterium | reverse complement strand
TTTTGTTTTGGAAGTTGAATTTAAAAGACTGTCCTTTTTAGACAGAGCAAATTGGTTTCTTAGTTCAGAATATGGAATCTGATTAATATTGAAGAAAGGTAATTCCATGATATCGAAAGGTATTTTTTGAAAATCAAAAAATCCTATTTTTAGTTAATAGAATAGGTAAGCAGCGAGATAATAGAAGTAGAAAAGGAAAAGTTAAACCTAGTTAAGATTTTATCTTTTCAACTTTAGTTCGCTTGTAGCTTTGTCAATACTCCAACCATCAAATTTTTTTAGAAAGGATTGACCACACAATAAAAGACTTCCAGCGGGAACTATGGCAGTTTGAATATTCTTCGCTTCTAAACGAACACCATTAACATCATTGATATAAGCTGAGGGCAGAATAACCAGTTTAGTTTTCACCTTGCTTCCATCAGCCATTTCCAAATACACATCGTCTAAATAATCGCCACTTGTAATAGTTCCTTTTTTTAATAGCTCCGCCTCAATTTCCTCAGAAATGCTAAAAAGAGAAGCGCCAGTATCTATAATATAATCATGCTTTTTTCCACCAACGTCAATACTCGCAGAATACACACCTGAATTATCTGTTAGATGTATTCTATACTCTTTTTGGTGATTTGAATATTGTGAGAGAATTACAAAGCTATTTAGTATAAAACTAAAAAGTTGTTCTTGTGCTAAAGTGTTTTGAATTTGTTTTTCCCCAGTAGCTATTGGCGCAGATAAGGTTAGATTAATAATATAATTCTCATATAAAATCTGCGAAACAAAATGTTTGAAAGAAATAGTTTGCCCAGCTCTCTCTAAATTAACTTCACTATTAAATTGAATAGCTGAATGTTTATCTACTGTTATTTTTTTAAAACCGTTTGCTTTTGCTGTCGCATCCAATGAAGTAGCCAATTCGTCAGCATATTCTTGATTTAGTTCTTCCTTCATTATACTTTCAATTGTCACTCCATTGATTAGTGAATCCGACAATTCTGGTAATGCTGAAGCATCTTGGATTACACATACCAATGCCCATGTTTCATCATTTCTATTAATGCTGTATTTAGCAACAATATTAGGTCTTACTCCATCTAATTTCTCCCATGACGCTGGGATTGAAAATCTAATCTTTAGCCCTTTAGATTTTCCTTCTCCATTTGTTTCAAATACTTGTGTGTAATTATCAGCAAACTCTTTTTGGGGATATTTAGTGTATAAAGGATGGTATTTAAGAAATAGTTCAAGAAAAGGGCTACCAAGAATGCCTTTTCCACGGTTCTCCAAATCTTTAACCAAAGACACAACATCAAGCTCAGTATTTGAATTGAACTGTTCAGCCATTTGTTTTGTAAATGAGGAATCTAATTTGAACTGAAAATCTTTGTAACCGTCTCCAAAAAAATCTTTAAAAGAATTAACGGAGTATTCAATAACTGGTTTAAACCTAATATTCCAATTAAGTTCAGCAATATCAATTCTTTTAATGTAAGCTGGGTATTCGTTTTTTAGTTTAGCTATTGTAATTTCTTGCCCCTTATAATAACCGTATATTTTTGACAAATCTTTTATTCTTTCATTTTGAGCTAACGCGCAAATCCCATAGAATAATATAAAGGTAACAGCTAATAGATAGGATTTTACTTTTTTCAAAATGATTTTTTATTTCCTTTCGCTATTAAATCCTTCACTTATGATATTTTGACAAGTGTCTTCTAATCTCTCTTTAAAATTATCACAACAAACATTCTTTATGTAGTCAGGTATCGTAATTTGAAAACTGCGCTTTAATTCTTTTTTCTTAATCGGCTTCCAATAAACTCCTTTCCCATCTGCTACAAGCTGCATTCGTAATGTTTTACCATACCACTTGCACCCCTGATTCAGACATTCCATTTCTAATAGGGTATTATCTAATGAATGTTTGACATTCTTTAATGTTTCTTCTTTTTCAAAAGGTTTTATCATTTTTTAGATTTTTTACAAACGTAATACAATAAGATACTTGAAGTTCAAACTGGATAAAAAATGCCGTTATATGCCATAATGGAAATGCACTAAATAATTCCTTTTTCCTTATCTTCGC
Source organism: uncultured Flavobacteriaceae bacterium (assembly GCA_964601535.1). Lineage (GTDB taxonomy): Bacteria > Bacteroidota > Bacteroidia > B-17B0 > Aurantibacillaceae > JAHEYG01. The sequence goes on along the minus strand of CAZRNW010000444.1, from coordinate 1,610 downwards.
CTCACCAATGCAACAACGATTATACATAGACACATCCGTAATTGGCGGCTACCATGATGAGGAATTCATGGAAGCTACACGCAGTTTCTTTGAACGAATTGAAGCCAAAGAATTTCTCATTTACTTTTCTGAGGTAAACGAAACCGAGTTGATATTAGCACCGCAGAATGTAAAAGATGTGCAGCTTAAAATTCCAAAAGACTGTTTGCGTTATTTAGAAGTGGATGATGAAGTGGAACTTTTAGCGCAGACATACATTTCAGAAAAGGCACTTGGCAAAGCAAGTTCTAACGATGCTTACCATATTGCACTTGCATCCGTAAACCGCCTCGACTGTTTAGTAAGTTGGAATTTCAAACACATTGTAAACTTTGACAAAATAAAGCAGTTCAACTCAATAAACTTAAAACTCGGTTATTCGTTAATAGATATACGCACACCATTAGAATTTTTAAAATATGATAGCTAAAACAAAAAAAACTTTTGACACTGTTGCTTTCTTTCGGGCTATTAAAGAAAAGTTAGCCGCCAAAATGGAAGGCATGACTTTACCTGAAAAGAAAGAGTTCATGAAGCAAGTCCGTGAAGGGAAGATTAAAATTGCTTAGTTTTTGAAATAAGCCTCAAAATCAGCAATTTGTAAAATCTCATGGAAACGCAATTGACTGTCATGGAAACGAAAATGACCGTCATGGAAACGAAAACCCTTCTCATGGAAACGCAAACGACTGTCATGGAAACGAAAATGACCGTCATGGAAGCGAAAACCTCTCTCATGGAAACGCGAACGACTGTCATGGAAACGAAAACCCCTCTCATGGAAGCGCGAACGACTGTCATGGAAACGAAAATGACACAAGGGGGCGAAGAAAATCGCTCTCATGGAAGCGAAAATGACCGTCATGGAAACGAAACCCCCTGACCGTGGAAATAAAACCGCTGACTTGGAAGCCAAACTTGCTGACCGTGGACACCAACTCACCAGCCGCGACTGTTTGACAATTTGACAAGTCCCAAACACCGCTGACCGTGGACATCAACTCAGCACCTGCGACTGTTTGACCGTTGGACTTGTAAACCAACCCCGACCAACCGTAAATCACACACTTAGGGCGGACAAAAAGCTCACCCACCGTCCGACTCAAACCGCGCGACCAAAGACACCGACCCTATACGCTCACAATTTCAAGCCGCGCCAGCCAACTCACAAACCAAAGCTTGCAATAGAGAGCGCAGCCACCCCACCCAACTGCCCAGACGACCAATCGGACTCCACACAAGAAGAGAAGGGCAGCTTGTAACATGGGGTTGCCTAAATGCGGGGTGCTGCGGAACTTCTAAACTGTATCACATTCTACTTACATTTGTGCGGGTGGACACTTGAGCGCATCTAATACCCGCACTTCGGCAACCCCTCAAACGTTATGCGATACCATTTTGCGACAGTGCGACTCCAACTTTTCGTGCGGACTGACCGACCGAAAGTCTGAGGTCGGCAAAGCCGAAATCCCACCACTTCTGCAAAAATAAAAGAGGTGCATTTCATTATTTGTTTTTTAAAGGTATGCACCACATTTATTTTTGCCCCAACGCGCAAAGACCGTTTTCAT
>CAZRNW010000443.1:0-3697 GCA_964601535.1 uncultured Flavobacteriaceae bacterium | reverse complement strand
TTGGTACTTTATTGGATAAATACGGAATTGCTGTGAGAACCGGGCACCATTGTACACAACCTTTAATGAAGCATTATAATATTCCGGGAACCGTTCGGGCTTCCTTTGCAATGTATAATACTTTGGAGGAGGTCAATGAATTTATTGAGGCATTACAAAAATCAATTAAGATGTTGTCATGACCATAAAAGAAATTGAACAGGAAATAATTGGTGAGTTTGAAATTTTTGGTGAAGACTGGGAAGGCAAGTATGAGCACCTGATAGATTTAGGAAAATCCTTACCAAAAATAAAAGAAGAATATAAAACAGAAGACAGAATAATAAAAGGTTGCCAGAGTAAAGTATGGTTGCATACAGAATTAAAAGATGGAAAAATTATTTACACAGCAGATAGCGATGCAATAATTACAAAAGGAATGGTGGCTCTGATGATTAGAGTTCTCTCGAATCAAAAATCAGAAGATATTATTAAGGCAGATTTAGAATTTATTAATAAAATAGGATTAAAAGAACATTTATCACCAACCCGCGCAAACGGTTTGGTAAGTATGATTAAACAAATGAAACTTGATGCACTGGCTCTAAGTAAATCTTAGCGTTTCTGCGTCTTTGCGAGAAATAATATGGCAGCTATTATTATAACAAAAAACACCGAATTAATGCAGAAAGTAATCGACGAGATTAAAACCTGCTTCGATCCGGAAATTCCTGTGGATGTATGGGAATTAGGACTCATTTATGAACTGGATTTGAATGAGGAGAACGAATTAAAAATTGTAATGACATTAACTTCACCGAATTGTCCGGCCGCAGAAAGCTTACCGGCGGAAGTTGAGAATAAATGCAAATTGGTTCAGGGAATTAAATCGGTTAATTTGGTTTTAACTTTTGAACCAACTTGGACAAAAGAAATGATGAGTGAAGTAGCACAATTGGAATTAGGATTCATGTAGTTTAGAAGTACGAATTACGATTTACGAAGTACGAATAAAATGAGTGACGAAATTGTAAATAAAGTATCAAATAGCGGTCTAATAACGATCGACCTTGAGGAATTTTATCCCGAAGGCGAGCGTGTGTTGTTAGATGTAAAGCCATTGTTGTTTCAGGAATTAATTTTAAAAGAAAAAGATTTCCGTGAGTTTATTAAGAATGAGGACTGGAGTAAGTACAAAAATAAATTCGTAGCTATTACTTGCACTAACGATGCCATAGTTCCCACCTGGGCCTATATGTTGTTGAGTTTAGCTTTAGAATCTCATGCTAAAAAAATTGTTTTTGGAAATTTAGAACAACTAGAAACAATTTTATTCGAAGAAGCTTTAAGTAAAATGGATTTTTCACAATACAAAGATGCGCGTATTGTTATTAAGGGTTGCAGCGGAAAACCGGTTCCTACAAATGCATTTGTGAAATTAACGGCTGCATTGAAACCGTTGGCAAAAAGCATCATGTATGGCGAACCTTGCAGTACGGTTCCATTATACAAAGCTCCAAAATAGCCTTCCGTTGCTTAGTTTAAGCCCCTTGTATCGTTCCAGTTACTTTTCGAGAAATTTTTATTGAAGGCAAAGGTCGCGTAGGCCGTAAATCCGCAGCAGAAAATGAATAAATGGAAGTAAGTTGCAATTCTATAACCACACCAGTAGGGAGCACTCCTGTCGAGTGTAATCAATCTAACCGGTAATGAGAGGTCTACTATCAGAACAAAAACAGCAATGGTCAACATCAAAGTCTCAAAAGTGCGCATTGGGAATAAGGTGTATTTTCTGTACCATTTGTATTCTTTCCCCCAACTGTGAATTAAATAAAAATTTCCGTTAATGGTAGGCGCAAATAAGAGACAGGGAAGATCTTTTTCTTTCTTGGAGAAAGCCTCTGCTTGCGCTAAAATTTTAAAACCCTTTAAATCTTTTTTATGGGCTGTATTTAAATCTTTTATTTTTAAAACTGCTTCGTAAGGAAATTCATCTTTGTAAAACTGACTGTCTAAAAAACGCAATCTGTATTTAATGCAGATATTTTTTATCTCCTCCAAACTAAAAACAAAAGCCTGATTAATTTCAGGTTCATCCAGTAATTCAAAACTTTTATTGTAAAATTTAAGGTTTCCAAGAATTTTATTTTCTTTCAGTAAATCAGAGCTCAGAATGTTTTTTACTTCATCAATCAAAACATCTTCCTGAGAACGTTTTTTGACACGCGTTTTTAAAAGTTCGGCAGTTATGTTAATCTTGGAGAACATGAATTTAGTATGGAATAATTGCCAGCCCGAGAGAGTAGGGGATAACATTTTTAGGTCCGTTATTAGTGAATACTTCACTTAGATAATAACTCGCCGTAAAACAAAGCCGCTCAACACCAATTCTGAAAACTAATCCGTAACGCAAACGGTTTATATTTTTTGTGTTGTAATGACGTACGCGTCCGTCGGCATCATCTGTTTTTCTGAAATCTGAAATAACATAGCCAATTTTACCTCCCAGCATCAATTTGAACATCGTAGCTGATTTTGTACGGACTCTGAATTCAAGCGGCACTTCAAAACTTCTTTCGTTATAACGGTTAGCGATGTACGGAATGTTTTTAGGTTCCAAAACTGTTTTCACCTGTGAGTTTGTGCTGTCGAGCTGATATACAAAATTCGCGTTCGAGCTGTAATTGTGCACATACAAACCGGCTCCAAAGGCAAAACTGAAATTCGAGCTGCCAAAAGGTTTATCAAACATGGTGGCAAAAGCAAATCCAATGCATTTCCAATCTGATTTAATGTTTTTAGGAACACCCAACCAATTCGTATAATTAGCTTCAAAAATTAAGCGGTCACGCGGATCAGCTTTGTAATTTTTTAAATCGTACTCCGAGTCACCCTTGTAATTAGGGCTGACAGTAGGTGTCGGCTGCTGAGCTATCGCTAAAAACCCAAGAAAGCAGAATAAAAATGAATATGAAAAATGTCTCAGCATGAGATACAAATTTACTGTTTTTTGAGCTTTTATTTTTTTTGAAATTCCAAATTAAACTGTTAAATTGCATGTTATAACGCTTAATAAGATGAGGAAAATTTTACTTTTCGGATGTCTGGGAATAATTTTTGTGGGTACAACAGCTTTTATTATCAGCAGCGGCGGAATTATCAACCGTACTGGTTCTCCCGGCGAATCTACTTGTGCAGGCTGTCATGGCGGAGGTGCAGGTGTAACACAAGTTGCCATTTCCGGTTCCCCTTCTTTTGTTTTGAACCAATATATTCCGGGGCAAACCTATACAATTACTGTGAATGTGATGAATAACTCTTTTTCGAACTTCGGATTTAATGCAGAAATTTTAAATACTTCTAATAACGATGCAGGAACAATCACTACGGCTTTATCAGGGGTACAGGTTGTGGCTTCAACACGTAAAAACGTGACGCAAACCACTCCTAAAACAGGAACAGGTTCAGCTCCTTTTCAATTTGTGTGGGTGGCTCCTTTAACGGGAACTGCAACAATTTACGCTGCAGGAAACGCGGTTGACGGTACAGGCGGAACAGGAAGCGATACACCCGGAAATTCATCTTTAACATTAGCACCTGACTTGAGCTCGGGAATAAATGAAGCAGTAGCCAGCGGAATTTCAGGATTAAATGTGTACCCAAATCCGGTAAAATCCGAATTTAATATTGCATATAATTTAATTGAAAACAGCGAAGT
>CAZRNW010000442.1:0-3701 GCA_964601535.1 uncultured Flavobacteriaceae bacterium | reverse complement strand
TATTGCTCAAAGTACGGGCGATTTTGAAACAGCGCTGCAGAACCATTTAAAATCAATTGAAATAAAAGAAAAATTAAACGATGAAGGCGGTTTAACTACATCCTTAATTGGAATTGGTGACGTATATTTCCAACTGCGAAACGAACAAAAGACACTAGAATATTATCAAAAGGCATTAGCTACTGCAAATCATACTAAGGATGAAAAAAGTATTGCCGGAGCTTTATTAGCAATAGGTAATTTTTTCTACAATAAAAATAATTTTATTAATGCTCTTAAAAATTATGAAGAAGCCCTAAGATTAGAAATTAAAAATAATAATCTGAAAAATGCAGGGGTAATTGTAAGCAATATTGGAAATATTCATTTCACCAACGAAAACTACGGTAAAGCGCTTGAGTTTTATAAAAAATCAGTTGAGATCCGGAAAAATATAAACGATTTAAGAGGTCTTGCCGATTCTTATTACAATATTTCTTTAGTTTTGATTTATTCAGAGCAATTCAAAGAAGCTTTACCCTATCTCAAATTGTCACAGGATTTATCCGATAAAATAGGATCAAAAGAGTCATTAATGAACTGTTATATCGGCTATTCAGAAGCTTATGAAGGCATGCATAACGCTACTAAGGCCCTTGAATATTATAAGCTTTATTCAAATTATAAAGACAGCTTATTGAATTCAGAAACTACCCTGAGTCTAAATAAGCTGAATACCTTATATGAAACAGAGAAAAAAGAAAAGGCCATTCAGGTTCTCAATAAAGAGAAAGAAAAACAAGAAGCCTTGAGTAAGGCAGAATTAAAAAAAAGAAATCTTGTGATACTTTTTATTAGCCTTGGATTACTTTTTCTTTTTGTTTTTGCTCTTTTCATTTATAAAAGCTACAAAAGAAAAACAATTGATAATCATGAAATATCAAAACAAAATCAAATTATTAAACTTAAAAATCAGGAAATAACCGATAGCATTAATTATGCTTTAAGAATCCAAAACTCTTTCCTAGCAAGCGAATCCACCTTTTCAAATAATCTGAAAGATTATTTTATTTTATTCAAGCCAAAAGATATAGTAAGCGGTGACTTTTACTGGGCTGAACAAATAAATGAGAAATTCTATGTTTGCGCTGCCGACAGCACAGGACATGGAATTCCCGGGGCTTTCATGAGTTTATTGAATATCTCGTTACTTAACGAAGCGGTGTTAAGTAAAAATTACACTTCCACTTCAGATATCTTAAACTTTGTAAGAAAGATTTTAATTCAGGGATTAAAAACGGATCTTTCGGGTCAGGGCGGAAACGACGGAATGGATTGTTCGTTGATTTCGATTAACTTAAAAACAATGCAGCTCGAATTTACCGGTGCCAATAATCCAATTTGGATTGTACGGAACAAAGAGGTGATTGAATTAGATGCCAATAAAATGCCTGTTGGGAGATCGCCTAAACAGGATATTCCTTTCGTTTCACTAAGCTTCCGGCTTGAACCCAATGATTTCATTTATTTGTTTACTGACGGATTACCGGATCAGTTTGGCGGACCAAAAGGTAAAAAATACAAATACAAGCAGCTTCAATCGCGCGTTGTAACCATATCTGACTTTTCACTTAAAGAACAAAGTAAAATAATTGAAGATTCTTTTACTCAATGGAAAGGTAATTTGGAGCAGGTTGATGATGTTTTAATGATTGGAATAAAAATATAAATAATGCTGCTTAAAAAATACGAATACACAACCGGAGAAGGACGAAAGGAGATTATGGATTTTATCTCTAAAATTCTTTTTTCTTTACATATAATCATCATCATAGCAGTTACATTAACCTCAGAAACAAAATTGATTACTTTCTTTGTTAATCTGGCTATACCAGTTGTTGGCAGGGGTCTCGTTTTCGTATCGATGAAAAATAGTATCAATCTTAATTGGCTCTTATGTTTTATTAATGGGATTTTAATATTTATCTCCTGTTATATTTCAGGCATCAATGCACCTTCCTGGTTGCCTGGCATTACCTGGCTTTGCGGGATGTTTTTTTTATTTGAAAAAAGAGCTGAGCGCATATTTTGGCTGATATACGGATTTAGTTTAACAGCCATAGGCTCATACTTATCAGGAAAATCATTTTTTTACATTGCGGGTTTTGAAATTGGATTTATTATGTTTTCAATTATTTTAGACAGAACTTTTTCATTTCTTGTGATGCAAAATAAGGAAATAGCAAAACAAAAGAATGAAATCGAATTAAAACAAAAGGAAATTTTGGATAGCCTTAAATACGCCCGGCGTATTCAGCACAGTTTATTGCCGACTGAAAAATACATTAACAGGGTTTTAAAACAGTAAATGATAAAAACTATCGACATATTTTACAAATGCATTGTCCTGCTTTTCGTTTTCACCTCTGTCCGCTTAGATGCACAGAGTGAAATAAAAATACTAGCCGGCAAAATAAAAGAAGCTAAAAACGACAGCAGCAGGTCTGATCTCTATTACGAGCTAAGTGAAATTTGTCCGGAGGAAGAAATTCAGAATTATGCATCGAAGGCACTCGAACTAGCAGAAAAAGTAAATTATAAAAAAGGAATTGCTGCGGCTTGCAATAATTTAGGGTTCGCCTATGCTAATTTTTCGAGGGATTTATATAAAGCCCTTAGCTTTTATCAAAGAAGCCTCAAAGTAAGTGAAGAATTAAAAGATAATAAACGCATTGGAGCACTCTATTCGAATATGGGATATGTAATGGAGAAGCTTGGCGAAAAAGAAAAAGCTCTCGACTTTTACAGGAAAAGTCATTACAAAGCAGTAGAAACAAAAGATACCCTGCTTATGACAATAAGTGCCGGAAATATCGGACAGGCGTGGACCGAATTTGGTAATGAAGATTCGACTTATTATTACATTAAAAAAAGTTATGAGATTAACAAACACTTTGGCGATATTTCTGCTAAATCCATTGCTCTTAATAATCTCGGCATGTATTATTACCTGAAAAAATTAATCGACACTGCGCTTACGTTTTTACTTCAGGATCAGGAAATTCTTGAAAGTATTAACGATAAGAGAGGTTTGTCTTATAATTTGGTTAATGTTGCTAAAATTTATGATTTAAAAAAACAGTCTGCCCTTGCTGAAGAATTAGCGATGAAAGCTTTTAAAATTGCTAACGAATTCAGAATATCTGAAACAATGGGCACATCGAGTGAGCTTTTGAGCAGAATTTATTTCAGGCAAAATAAATACAAAGAAGCGTATTCAATGCTGCATTACAACAAACGTGTTTCTGATAGTGTCCTGAATGTAAATATCCGAGAAAAAATACTTGAGAGCCAGCTTAAATTTGAGTTTAAACAACAAACCTCGGAAGCAAAAGCTGAGCAGGAAAAAAAAGATGCAATCGCCGAAGAAAAAGACTATAACCAGAAAAAAATAATATGGATAAGTATGGCCGGACTCTTATTGTCACTGATATTTATTATTTTCATTTACCGCGGTTATTTACAGAAAAGGAAATCGAACATTGAAATTTCGATTCAGAAATCAATTATCGAATCGAAACAAAAAGAAATTGTAGATAGCATTAAATACGCCCAAAGGATTCAGCAAAGCTTAATGCCCTCTGAAAAATATATTGAACGCCGGTTAAAAAGATGAAACTCCATATAAAAATATTTTTTCTTATAGCTGCGTTCATTTTGAC
>CAZRNW010000441.1:0-3716 GCA_964601535.1 uncultured Flavobacteriaceae bacterium | reverse complement strand
AATGCATCTTGTACAACCAATTGTGCGGCACCAATGCTGAAAGTATTAGAACAGTTTATAATTGAAGAAGCTTATATCTCAACCGTTCACTCTTACACAGGCGACCAGCGTTTGCATGATGCGCCACATAAAGATTTGCGCCGTTCACGTGCTGCTGCTATGAGTATTATTCCAACGACAACCGGAGCAGCAAAAGCAATCACCAAAATTTTTCCTGAACTTGGAGGAAAAATCGGAGGCTGCGGTATGCGTGTGCCGGTACCCGATGGTTCTTTAACCGATATTACATGCGTGCTCACTAAAATTCCTACTGTAGAAAAAATTAATTCTGCTTATAAAAAAGCATCTGAAACACATTTAAAAGGAATTTTACAATATACCACCGACCCGATTGTATCCATTGATGTAGTTGGAAATCCTTACAGTGTAGTTTTTGATTCAGAATTTACCAGCATCGTCGGCAATCTTGTAAAAATTATCGGATGGTACGATAACGAATGGGGATACAGTAACCGTTTGGTAGATTTAATTAATAAAATGGAATCTTTATAGGAAATGCTGCAGAAAAAAGTAGCATACATTACAACATCCGATCCTAACGACAAACACGCTTGGAGCGGTACTACCCATTATGTTTGGAAAAGTTTGCATTCTCATTTCTCACAGATTGATGTTTTGGGTCCGGACGAACCAAAGTTTACTGTTTTCATTTGCAAAGTCATTCATGCTTTTTCTTTAGCGCTTGGCAAGCGTTTTGATTACCGTCATTCCGCCATGTATGCAAAAGCCTGCGCACGTATGTTTGAAAAGAAAATGGAAGGAAAAAATTACGATTTAATAATTTCTCCTGCCGGTGTGGCTTACATAGGTTATTTAAAAACAAAAACACCTAAAGTTTTGGTGTTAGACAGAACCATTGCGGGAACCATTAATTATCATAACATTTTTAAAAAACTCTGGAAATTTTCTGAGCGACAAAGTATCAATACAGATAAAGTCGCGATGCATAATTGTGAACTCATTGTTTTTTCTTCTCAATGGGCTGCAGATATCGCCATAAAAGAATATAAATTACCAAAAGAAAAAACTTTGGTCTTACCATTCGGTGCTAACATGGATAATTTGCCATCAGCAGATTATGTTTTCTCTCATAAAAAACCAGGTTCATGTAATTTATTATTGATAGGAGTTTATTGGGAAAACAAAGGTGTTGATATTGCAGTGAATGCTGTGAATGAATTAGTAAAAATGGGATTCGATGCGAAGCTGACCGTTTGCGGTTGTGTTCCGCCCGCCGGATTTAAAAATGAACGGGTGACTATTATTCCTTTTTTAAATAAAAACTCAGAAGAAGGCCGCAAGAAACTCGAAGAACTTTTTTTATCGCACACCTTTTTTATTTTACCAACACGTTTCGATTGCACACCTATTGTTTTTTGTGAAGCGAGTGCTTATGCATTACCTATCCTCTCTTCAAATACAGGTGGTGTGGGCGGACATATCACTGAAGGAAAAAATGGTTTTTTAATTGATTTCAATAATTCCGGAAAAGGATATGCTCAAAAAATTGCGGAAATTCTAAACGAAAAAGGCCGTTACGAGTTGCTTTGTAATACTACACGTGAAGCATACGATTCAAGATTAAATTGGAATAAATGGTCTGAAAAATTTACTGAAGCAGTAAAGAAATTACTCGATAATTAATTTCTTAACACATTTAAAATTCTCCCCGGTTACAAACACAAAATAAATTCCTTTACTAAATGTTGAAGCGTTTATTACTACAGTTTCAGAACCTGAATTTGTTTTTTCAACAACTAACTTTCCCACAGCATCACTAACTTCAATTTTCAGATTTTGCTTTTTATCAAAATTCAAAACAAATTGATCGTTGGCTGGATTCGGATAAATTGTAAAATTACTACCATTCATTCTTTCATTAACAGAAAGCGCACACGATGTTGGACACAGACCATGTGTACCCAATAATTTTCTGTAAGGACTATTAGTTCTTGCTACGTTCATCCTGTTGGCCTGATCTTGCGTGAACATATACATATCGCAATCATCGCTATAACCCATAAAGTTCATGTACATTTCTCCATCCGGTGAATTAGAAGGATAGCTTGTACAAGTTCCAACTCCAAGAGGGTATGCTTTCGAACAACCCGACGGCATTGTAAGGGAACCGCCTGGCGTGTCATCACACCAATCGGAACTTGCCGGACAAGCCGCGATATGTGTCAACCCAAACCAATGTCCTGTTTCATGAGTACAAACTCTTCCTAGGTCGTATGGTGGTGCATATGAACCACCGGGAAAAATATTAGAACTTCCAAAGCATTTTCCGTATACCCAAATACCATCTGTAGTTGCGGTACCAAGTCCTGTTGGGATACCGGGCAAGGTGCTTCCTGCAGGAAAAGTAGAGTAACCAAGCAAGCCGCCACCGCCATCTGTCACCCAAATATTAAAATATTTATTAGGATTCCAGATAGTTTTAGGTTTAAGATAATTATTCAGATAAGTAGTAATGTTAGCGCCATAACTTGCAGGGTTTTTACTACCTGCCGAATATGTTGGCAATGCATTAAAATTTATTCTTTCAATTCCGGGTTCCGCTAAGGCATTTCCAAGCGAATCATACAGTGCCAGACAAAATGAAATATTTGTATTTGCAATCTTAATTCGTCCGAAGCCATCCTTGCTCGCAGCTAAAATGATTGTATTGGTTGCATAAGCTGTAAATGCACTTGAAGGGTATAAAAAAACATTATAACCTGTTCCGGCAAAATCATCATTCAATACCTGGATCTGAGAATTTAATTGCCCCTGAGCTAAATTAGGATAAGTACCAATCGCTTGTCCGCCATGAATAACGTGAATGATAACGGGAATCACACAAGTTTGTGCCCTTACACTAATAATGAGCGATGAAATAAAACTTACAAAAATAATGGAGAGGATATTTTTTCTCATGTGCCAAAATATTTATTACAAATGTGAAAACTCACAGTGCAGTTAAGTTACGAATAAAGAAGACTGGAAAATAAGAAACGTAAGGACTAAGCATTATGAAGTAGCAAAACAAAAATCCTTATTTCCTTAACAAAATAATAAAATATTGATTATCAATTATTTACTCCTTTTAGAATGAAAGAATTTTGTAATAATTTCAGAGCAAGCTTGTTCTTGTATTCCATCAATTACAACAGTTTTAGGATGTAACATCGAATTATTAATGGTAGTAAATCCGCGTTTCGCATCAGATGCCCCATATACGACTTTAGTAATTTGAGACCAGTTTAAAGCGCCTGCACACATTGGGCAAGGCTCAAGTGTAACGTACATAGTGCATTCGTGAAGGTATTTCCCTCCCAAAGCATTGGCTGCAGCAGTAATCGCCTGCATTTCAGCATGGGCAGTTACATCCGTTAAACGCTCAGTTAAATTATGTGCCCTGGCTATGATTTTATTGTTGGCGACTATCACTGCGCCCACAGGGACTTCATCCGCATCAAAGGCTTTTTGTGCCTCTTTTAGCGCTTCGTTCATAAAATAGTTATCGTCTAGGGTAAAGGACAATTCTGACCGTTTTTCGAACGGAAATTTAGTCAAATAATTGAAACTAATCTTATAAAAAAACTTATGGTGTCAGAATAGCCTTCACCCTAAGGGTGTATGCGGGGTTCAAAGGAAAAAGCTTAATTCTTCAT
>CAZRNW010000440.1:0-3722 GCA_964601535.1 uncultured Flavobacteriaceae bacterium | reverse complement strand
ATATTATTTTTTGATTTGGAAACGACGCCGAATATCAGTTATACTTGGGCGAAATGGGAACAGGACGTCATTGCTTTTCAAAAGGAATGGCAATTACTTTCCTTCGCATACAAATTCGCTGGGGATAAAAGCGTTCATTGTGTAACCAGGCTTGACTTTAAGGATAAGACAGATAAATCCATTACCAAAGCGCTAAAGGAAGTTTTGGAGCAAGCTGATATCGTTGTAGCACACAACGGCGACGATTTTGATTTTAAAAAGGCTAACGCTAAGTTTATTGAGCATAATCTAGGTCCAGTAGGACCATTTCAACGTGTTGACACAAAAAAGGTTGCTAAGAAACATTTTAAATTTAATTCCAATAGTTTAGACGATCTTGGAAAATTATTGGGAGTTGGTAGAAAACAAAAGCATAGCGGATTTGATTTGTGGTTAGACTGCATGGCCGGGGATAAAAAAGCCTTTGCCGAAATGGCAGGATACAATAAACAAGACGTTCTTCTCTTAGAGCGGGTTTATTTTAGGCTACGTCCTTGGATGGATAATCATCCTAACCGCGCTTTGATCGAAGGACGACCAAAGACTTGTCCAAAATGTGCTGTAACAAAGCTAAAAAGTTGCGGCATTAAAAGGACCCAAACGCAAGTTTATACACTATATCGTTGTTTAAGTTGTTTGGGTTATTGCCGAGGACGAGTTTCTCTAAAAGCACAAAAACCGGAGCGTGTATGAAACATAGACTTATTAAGTTCGAAAATGAACAACAAATGGAAAAAGAACTTGACAATGCCCGTAATCTAGGGCAAATTATATCAGTACTACCTTTCAAATATAAGAAGGCAGAATTTGGTGAAGTACAAGTATTGACGGCAATTCTTGTATTCTATCTATAAAAAGGAGAAAAATGAGTAAGTTATCGTTTTCAAAGGAACTTGTTGACGCGGTTGTGCGTTATTTGGTCAGTCGTCCGTATGGTGAAGTAGCGGAGCTTTTGGCTCGTCTTAACCAGGAAGCCGCGCCGCAACTTCGTCCAGAGGTCGTCACCAATGAGCAGCAGTCAGCGACGTCCCAGAACTAAGAAATCTGGCGGCAAAAAATACGACCAGGGAAAGCCACGAATTTCTCTTTTACCAGGATTAGCCATAGAACAGGTTATTCTGGTAGGAGAAATGGGTGCTAAAAAATACGGCGATGATAATTATCGTTACGGGATGCCTGTAACGAAATTTATTAACGCTGCATTTAGGCATATTTTTATCGAATGGTTGTATAAGGGTATTGATATTGATCCAGAAAGCGGATTATATCATCTTGCACACGGGGCTTGGAATATCCTAGCTGCACTAGAACAAATGCTTTTAAAGCCAGAATTTGATGATAGATGGTCTAAAAAAGCTGTTAAAGAAAGGAAATAATGTTGTTATCTGTTGTTTTAGGACTGGTTATTGGTTTGGGATGCGGATTCTATGGCATATCAAAGGAATGGTCGCTAGAAAAAACCTTAGTCGTTTCTATAATGATTTCTGCAGGAGTGTCAATTCTTCGCATATCACTAGGAGTATAATGGAAATTAAATTTAAAAAGTTAAAAGAAAATGCAGTAATCCCTTCTTATGCAAAGCCGGGAGATGCAGGTCTTGATTTAACCGCAACATCGGTAACACACCACCCATATCAACAAACCTTAGAATACAGAACTGGATTAGCTGTAGAAATTCCAGAAGGATATGTAGGACTTATTTTTCCAAGATCTAGCATTAATAAAAAGGCGCTAACTCTTTGTAATTCAGTTGGTGTTATTGATTCTGGATATCGCGGCGAAATCCTTTTCTTTTTTAAGGAAACAGCAGGAGAAGGAACATATAACGTTGGAGACAGAATTGGTCAACTTGTGATTCTACCTTACCCCACTATTACCCCAGTAGAAGCGACAGAATTATCAGAGACTACACGAGGAACTAGCGGATATGGATCAAGCGGTGCCTAAGCAAATCCAAGATATCTACGATTTAATAGCACAGGGAGAATGGGGTTACGCCGCAGCAATTGATGCTTGTATTTATGGAAGCGGCTTTATAAAGTTAAATTGTAATAAAGCTGGAAATTTTACTATAGAGCATGTTCCTTATAAAAAGGTCCTAAGAAATGTCAAAACGTCACGAAAGAGAACAACGAATAACAGAACGTTTACAACTCGAGAACAGAAAATTAAAAAGCGAAAATAAAACACTGCGTAGAAAAATGAGAGAGTTGAGCAAAGGCTACTACAAATTTATGGTAGCTGAGGATACTGAAGAAGAACAAGAAGCTGTTCAAGAAGCAAAAGCTACAGCACAAAAGATTTGTTGGACTTGTAAAGAGGGAATTTTAGAGCTGGTAAATCTCGGGGTTAGATATTACAGACAGTGTAGTTCTTGTACTTATAGAACTAGAGGGAAACCTATTTCAGAATTGAAGAAGTGAAAAAAGAAAAGAAACTTCCAAATGTTGATAGCTGGGTTACTGTTAAGTTAAGACGGGCGTCCTTAATGTGGCCAGGAAGAACCAAGGCACTACAAGCAGCAAGAGTAGAACGTGGATTATACCAATGTGCTAGTTGTAAAGGACGTTTTAAAAAAGGTGAGTATCATCTAGATCATATTGAAAGCGTTGTTCCTATTAATGGCGGGAATAGAAGAAAAGATAATCCAAAACGAGTGGATTTTAATTCTTATATAGATAGGTTGTTTGTTCCGCCAGAGGGTTTCCAAGTTTTATGCGAGCAGTGCCACAGTTCAAAGACAAACGTAGAAGATAAGATGAGAGAATTTTACAAAGAAGAACGTAAAAATAAAAGGAGAAAATAAATGCTTGATAAAGTTAAAGAATTTTTAGCAAAGGCAAACGATGCAGGAATCCCCCTCCCTCTTTTCAGAGATCCAAAAACACATTTAGCTAGTATTTCCTTTACACTTTTAGTTTTGTCTTTTCTTTATGCGGCAATTATGATAGTATTGAATGTGTCTAAGCAGGTAGAGAACATTAGTTATGTGATGGAACTCTTCTATGCATCGGCTGCTTTGTACTTTGGAAGAACCCTTGGAACAAAAGGCCGTGTTGTGCAGGTAAGCGAGGAAAAAGGAAATGAAGGTAACGAGTAAAATTCCGATTTACGAATTTAATGGGAAAGAAGTAAGTGGGTTACCATCCGATGATACCATGTTGACAGTAAATTCTCATTGGAACTGGACCGATAGAGTGGTTTTAAAACTTGGAAATCAGGAAATCACTGTGTTATCCTCAGATTTAATAAAAGCTGTTAGAAATGCGGAGAATCATTGATGAATCTAGGTTATGTTAAATATAAACCGTTAGATGGTGTTGTTGGGTTTTTTTATGTGACCGGAATTCATCAACAAACAGAAACCGCTACGGTTGTTTTAGAGATTTCTGATTGGAATGGTGTATCCCCTGGTGATTTAACACCCACTAGAAGTTTTTTAATGAACGGTAAGTATTACTGCATGGTGGGAATCGACCAGACTAAGTTATTTTCTGACAGTACAGAGCAAGAATTTAACGAAAATCTGATTTTAAATGTTATTGATTGCGGTCGTATGAATAGAAACGCGGACGTAATTAGAATTAATTTTAAAAATACCCCAGAACGCACAGCATTGCTACAATATGGACTAAGGAGTTAAATGGAATATCTACTAGCACTATTTGGACTTATGGCCGGAG
>CAZRNW010000439.1:223-3756 GCA_964601535.1 uncultured Flavobacteriaceae bacterium | reverse complement strand
CTTTAGCTTGTAAATCATGAATTATTTTCATTGCCGATGCATGATCGATTCCCGGATCTAAACCACACTCATTTAATATCAATAAACCTTTTTGTTTTGCTTCAGCATCCAATGCTTTCATTTCGGGACTAACATAACTTGCGGTTGCAATGTGTTTACCCAACCTCACACAATCTCGTGCCACATCTCCATGCATAAAAGCAGGAAGCATCGAAATAATAAAATCATGAGCTTTAATTATTTTTTCACGTTCAGTTGCATTTGTCACATCAAAGCTAATTGCATTTGAGTTGGCAAAACCCTTCACTTTATCCCCCGCTAACTGTTTGTTACTATCAGCTACCGTAATTTGCCAATTATGGGTACCAGATTGCTTTAAAAGATAAGATATGAGGCTTGAGGTTGAACGTCCCGCTCCTATTATTAATATTTTATGCATAATGCTAAGCTGAGGCAAAAATAAACTTAAATTTGCTGATATCTAATAAAAATTTGAGCCGTATTAATTTCATAACTGTATTTCTTCTTTTTCTGGCCCACTTCTCTGTTTCGCAGGTTTTAAATAACAATCTGGTTATTGTGAGTGAAAACGGTAAGCGGTTTATTCTTTCTGTAAATGGCGAAAAAATTAATGAAGCTGCTCAGGCCAATGTAAAGGCATTTAATATCAGCGAGGGTTGGTGCAAATTAAAAGCCGAATTTGAAAACGGTCAGATTGTTTCAGATTCCATTCAAATTAAACCCATCGAAAAAAATAATAACAAGGAAATAACCTATTCTATAAAACAGAATGACAAAACAAGTAAATTCAGTTTTATTTCCATTGGCGATTTATCAGCACCTAAAACCCCAAAGGTGGCAGAAGCCCCGGTTGATAAAGGTCCGGTTATTGATAATAATCTTTATGGGAATTTATATAAGTCGAATTATTATGCGACAATTTTATTTAAAAACTATAACGATACTTCAAGAAGCTGTAGTTTTGTATTAACTAATGCCGATATAAATTATGCCGTTGATTTGGTTAAAAAATCTAACGACCAGCAGAACAAATATAATTATGTTGAAACTACAATCAACCAGAATTGTTATACCGCCGGTCAGCTCACCGTTTTATTAAATTTACTGGAGATCGAAATGGATAAATTAAAATTGGTAAAACGCGGTTATTCTCATGTAAAAGACAAGAACAATATGGCGGGTGTAGCTGAAATTTTCAAATTCAAAAGCATGAAAGAGGATTATGTGCAGTTTTTAAAAGATGTAGCGAACTCTGCACATCAAAACAGTTTGAATTGTTCTGTTGCCTGTACCAACGAAATCTTTAGCGAAATTCTTTCTTCAGTCAAAAAAACACAATACGAAAACGAAAAAATTAAAGTAGCCATGGATAAATTGGTTTTTAATTGTGTAAACACCCAACAGCTTCAGTTATTAATGGACATTTTCATCCACGACCGCGAAAAAATGGAATTGGCAAAAGCGGCTTATCCTGTTACCGTTGATAAAGACAATTTCAAAATACTGGTGGAGAATTTTCAGTTCAGCGAAAACAAAACAGAATTTTTAAAACTCTTTTCTAAATAAAATGGAAAACACATTCCCGAAAAATAAATTAATCACCATAGGACTTCTTGGTGCCATTGCAGTTTCTTTAGGCGCATTGGGTGCTCATTTTTTAAAATCAAAATTAGAAACAGGCTTAATTACGACTGACCAGCTCACTGGTTTTGATACCGGCGTTAAATATCAGATGTATCATGTTATCGGTATGCTGTTATTGGTTATTTTAAATAAAATGTTTCCCAATAAATTTTTCAGCTGGGCTTATGCATTATTTTTTTGGGGAATCATTTTATTCTCCGGCTCACTTTATTTTTTATGCACGCGTCATTTACTGGGTGCCGACTGGTTAAAGTTTTTAGGCCCAATTACCCCGCTTGGCGGCATTTGTTTCGTTTTAGGTTGGTTATGCCTATGTCTTGCAGTGTTAAAAACTGATAAAAAAGGCTGATTAAAGTCTTTTGGCACATAGATTGTCTTATTAAAAATATCACCATCTTTACAAACTAAAACTTATACAATGAAAAAAGCAGCCTTAGTTATATTAGCAACATTATCCCTTACTTTAATGAACTGCAAAACCAAATCGAAAGCTACAAGCAGCAGTGATAAACCAAATAAAACCGTAGCTGATGACGGTACCAAAGTTCAATGCCGTGTGGCCGTTTCTTTCTGGAGTGTTGCTTCTGGTATCGATGGACCTAAATACGATGAAATTGAAGCTTGGATTAAAAACCATCCTAAGAAACCGGCTTTCGAAGTCATTCCAATGGGGCGTGAGGGAGAAAGAGATATTTGTCTTAGTTTGAAAGAAATGAACAAAGACGAGATAAAGACTTTTATTGAAGAGCTAAATAAGATGGCCAAAAGATCTGACAGAGTGAAGGTTATGGAAAACCAGGAGCGTACAAAACGACCATAAAAACTGTGAATAAAAGGGCTTTAAAAAGCCCTTTTTTTTTGTAAATTTGCGCCTTATAAACCCTTCTTTTTAGCGATGAACGAAATTGGATTAAAAGCAGCTAACGTAAGTGTATCAGACCTCGGACTTTCTAACGTTGATACTGCATACTGGAACCTATCCCCTGAAGAATTAGTAAAAGAGACATTAAACCTTAAGCAAGGTGTTTTAACTGATGTTGGAGCGCTTGCGGTTGATACCGGCGAATTTACGGGCCGCTCTCCTAAAGATAAATTTGTTGTGGTGGATGATACTACCAAAGATTCAGTTTGGTGGGGTGATGTAAACAACCGTTTTGACAAGGATAAATTTGAAGTGCTTCACAAACGGATGCTGAAGTATTTTGAAGGCAAAAAAATATGGGTACGCGATTCTTACGCTTGTGCTGACCCGAAATACAGAATCAACATCCGCGTAGTAACAGAATTACCCTGGAGTAATTTATTCGCCAACAATTTATTTTTACGTCCGACCAAGGAAGAAATTAAAACCTTCAAGCACGATTGGTTGATTTTATGTGCTCCTAACTATAAAGCTGATCCTGCAATCGACGGAACACGTCAGCATAATTTTGCTATTCTTGATTTCACCCGCAAAATGATTTTGATAGGCGGAACAGCTTACACCGGTGAAATTAAAAAAGGAATTTTCGCTGTATTAAATTATATTTTACCGCACGATAAAAAAGTTTTATCCATGCACTGCTCCGCTAATATTGGCAAGGCAGGCGATACTGCTATTTTCTTTGGATTATCCGGTACAGGTAAAACAACTTTATCAGCCGATCCTAACCGCAAATTAATTGGTGATGATGAACATGGCTGGAGTGATACCGGTGTGTTTAACTTTGAAGGCGGATGTTATGCAAAATGTGTTGATTTGTCGGCCGAAAAAGAACCGCAAATTTTTAGTGCTATAAAAGAAGGTTCCTTATTAGAAAATATTAATTTTTACGAAGGAACAAAGACTGTAGATTATTCAAATATCAAGAAAACTGAAAACACACGCG
>CAZRNW010000439.1:0-213 GCA_964601535.1 uncultured Flavobacteriaceae bacterium | reverse complement strand
TAATTATATCGCTAACTCGGTTGATCCGGCAGTAGGAGATATTCCGAAAAACATTTTCTTCTTAACCTGTGATGCCTTTGGTGTGTTACCTCCTATTTCAAAATTAACACCTGCACAGGCGATGTACCATTTCATCAGTGGTTACACAGCGAAAGTGGCTGGAACAGAAATGGGCATTACTGAACCTACTCTCACCTTCTCTGCTTGTTTCGG
>CAZRNW010000438.1:0-3756 GCA_964601535.1 uncultured Flavobacteriaceae bacterium | reverse complement strand
GTTTCCTGAATCGCTTTTGCAACAGCATTTTGTCCGTAATGATGTTTTACTTCATTCAAAGGAGTGGAGTAGTGGTCGTCGAAACTTTTTACAATTTCCATTATCACAGAAGAAGCCATCACTGACCAGTTCATCAGATTTTCAGCGTAAATAACATTCAGCACACCAATACCGCTCATAGCGGAAGTTCCGTTCATGATGGCTAATCCTTCGCGGATATGTATTTCCATTGGCGTAATGCCTTCTGTGGCAAAAACATCTTTGGTTGGTTTTATCTCGCCTTTATAATAAACATCGCCTTCACCTATTAAAGTTAAAGCCAAATGGGCTAATTGCACTAAATCACCACTGGCACCCAAACCGCCGTGCTCATAAATAACAGGCGAAATATTTTTATTGATTAAAGTTTTAATTAACACCAAGGCATCCGGATGAATACCTGCAAAACCCTGTAAAAGGGTGTTTAGCCTGGCAAGCATTACAGCCTTACAATCGATTTCAGGAATTGTATTGCCGGTTCCTGAGCAATGGCTGCGAATGAGGTTGTATTGTAATTTTATCTGGTCATCATGGTTAATGCGGTATTGCGCCATAGGCCCGAAACCTGTATTAATGCCATAAATTAATTTTTCGCGGGTAAATTCTTTTAAGAAATAATAGCTGCGGTAAACCTTAACCAGAGTCTCTTCATCAATATCTAACTGAATGTTGTTAATCAGTACCTTATAAAAATCGTCTGCCGATATCTTTTTATCTCCAATCTTTACCATAATGGGGCTGTAAAGTACAATATTACAAACAATTTTAAAACCTGTTGCAACACCATTTTTTTTATTTTTAAAACATTTTGTTTTAATCAGTTATATTTGCCCTTTATTCGACTAAACGCAAAATGGATTTTTTTAGTAAAGACACAAAATCAGCCATGGAAGCCATTGATTTGGCGCAGTGGATTGCATTTGCACCTATTGTGTTTCAGGCGTCTCTAGCTCTGCGTGATTTAGGAATTTTAGAAAAGGTTGCAGAAAGCAAATCAGTAGGTTTAAGTCTGGAAGAAATTGAAGCAAAAACAAAGCTCCCTCATTATGGTGCCCGTGTTTTGGTGGAAGCAGGTTTAGGAATTGGTTTATTGGTTAGAAACAATGAAAGATACAGCATTACAAAAACAGGATTATTTCTTTTGAATGATGCAATGACAAGGGTGAACATGGATTTTACCCAAGACGTTTGCTATGAAGGAATGTATACTCTAAAAGACAGCATCCTAAAAGAAAAATCGACAGGCTTATCTGTTTTCGGAAGTTGGAAAACGGTTTACGAAGCTTTGGCTCATTTGCCAAAGCAAGCGCAAAAAAGCTGGTTTGCTTTCGATCATTTTTACAGCGATGGTTCTTTTCCTCAGGTTATGCCGATTATTTTTAAAGATAAGCCGAAACATATTTTTGATATTGGCGGCAACACCGGAAAATTTTCTCTGCAATGTGTGAATTATGATGCGGATGTGAAAACGACAATTTTTGATTTGCCGGGACAACTAAACATGGCTAAAGCAAATGTGGATGTTGCAGGTTTCAGTAGTAGAATTGGTTATCACGAAATAAATATTTTAGATAAAACACAAAAGCTTCCTAAAGGAGCAGATGTGATTTGGATGAGTCAGTTCCTTGATTGCTTTAGCGAAGATGAGATTGTAAGTATTTTGCAGCGTTGCCACGAAGCATTAGATGTCAATGGCAAAGTTTTTATTATGGAAACATTTTGGGATCGCCAAAGATTTAAAACAGCTGCTTTCAGTTTGCAAATGACTTCGCTTTATTTTACCAACATTGCAAATGGAAACAGTCAGATGTACGATTCGGTTGTGTTTAATAAATTAATCGATAAAGCAGGTTTTAAAATCATAAGCGAGACCGATGAGGTTGGTATCAGCCACACTGTTCAGGTTTGCATGAAGAAATAATTAATTTTCTTCTACTTCAAAAATCTTTCCGATAGCTTCCTGATTTTTTTCCTTAATGACTTTGCGTTTTAGGCTGAGTTTAGGTGTAAGTTCGCCGGAATCAACACCCCATTCCTTCGTCAAA
Source organism: uncultured Flavobacteriaceae bacterium (assembly GCA_964601535.1). Classification (GTDB taxonomy): domain Bacteria; phylum Bacteroidota; class Bacteroidia; order B-17B0; family Aurantibacillaceae; genus JAHEYG01. The sequence goes on along the minus strand of CAZRNW010000438.1, from coordinate 1,672 downwards.
ATTTCGCAGCGTTTTAATTGTTCGTAAGGCGCGAGTGTCTTATTCATTTGTTTCACATGCTCGTTAATCATTTTCTTTAAATCAGGATGTTTTGCCATCTCTTCATTGCTTTTCCATTCAATAGAATTGGCTTTACAATGCTCTTTAAAGTTAACGAGATTAGGGACGATTAATGCAGAGGCAAATTTCTGACTTTCGCCAATCACCATGCATTGCTCAATGTATTTACACTCTTTCAATTTATTTTCAATCGCCAGAGGCGCAATGTATTTTCCTGCGCTTGTTTTAAAAATTTCTTTTTTGCGGTCGGTAATCTTCAAAAATTTCCCTTCAATAAAAGTTCCAACGTCGCCGGTATGAAACCATCCTTCACTGTCAAAAACTTCGGCGGTAGCTTCAGGATTTTTATAATAGCCCATCATCACACTTTTCCCTTTTACTAATATTTCGCCATCTTCCTCGGCAATTTTTACCTGAACGCCATCCAATAAGGGGCCAACAGTTCCGATGCGGATGTTATCTTCGCCAAAACGATTTACACTGACTACGACACAGGTTTCTGTTAAGCCATAGCCTTGTAAAACTTTAATCCCGGCACATAAAAAAATGCGTTCTAATTTCGGATTAAGTGCCGCGCCGCCGGAAGCCATGCAAACTAATTTTCCACCAACGGCTTCACGCCACTTGCTGTAAACTAATTTATCTACAATTTTGCGTTTTAATTCATAAATAAAGCCATTTGCGCCATTTACTTCATAGCGCTCGGCAATTTTTATACTTGCATCAAACATAAATTTCTTAAAACCACTGAGTTTTTCCCCGGCAGCAGATATTTTTTCGTAAACCCTTTCAATAAGCCGTGGAACTGAAACAAATATCTGAGGTTTTACTTCTTTTAAATTATCCCCAATGGTTTCATAACCCTCAGCAAAATAAACCGAAATTGATTTGTACAGATAAAGTGTAATTAACATCCGCTCATAAACGTGATTAAGGGGTAAAAAACTCAAGGCTTTCCACCAGGATTCAAATGGAGCGAAACCTTGACAGTCAGTTACGTTTTTCGCAAGATTTCTATGTGATATCATAACACCTTTCGGAGTTCCGGTTGTACCTGATGTATAAAGTATCGTTAGTAAGTCTTCAGGGCTTACCGATTTTTTTATGGCTTCAGTTCTTTCCTGTTGAGGATTCTGTTTAGCGGCTTCGATAAAATCAGTGTAATAGGGAAGGCTTTCAACTTTATGAAAAGAGATGATGTGTTTTACAGTGGGAATTTCTTTTTCAATTTCGTTAAACTTGGCGTAAATTTTTTTATCAGAAATAAAAACAGCTTTTACTTCAGCGTGATTTAAAATAAATTTTAAATCGTTATTACTGATCGTAGGGAAAATCGGAACCGTTACAATGCCGGCTTGCTGGCAACCATAATCAGCAAAAACCCATTCCGGACAATTATGAGCAACTATGGCAACTTTATCACCGGGCTTTAGTCCCAGATTAATTAATCCGTAACTTGTCCAGTTACTGTAATTAATAAAATCATCGCTGCTGTATTTTTTCCACTGTTTATTCTCTTTACAGCAAAGCAAATCATCTTTTTTATACTTGGTTTTGTATAAATCTAAAATATCAAATACGCGTGTAACTTCCATAAATCAAATATAAGATT
>CAZRNW010000437.1:0-3761 GCA_964601535.1 uncultured Flavobacteriaceae bacterium | reverse complement strand
GTAAATACACTTGCACCGGGAACCAAAGCACCACCTGCATCATAAAGCTTATAAGAATTTTCTGATGGAATATTATTTGTCTTAGTGACAATTGTAATTGAATCCGTTAAAATATCAGGTAAGGTAAACGGATTTGAAATTTTATTGTTGTAAGAATAATTATCAATACTGTTATTCGCTTTTTTCAATTCCACATTAAATTTATTATTCGATGCAGCTAATCCGTTTTGCCAAAGGGTTCCTAATGGTAAATGAATGGTGACAGTATCTAAAAATGCAAGAGAACCTGTCCAAACAAAATTTTCTTTCACGGCCGAATTATTTATCCAATAATCAATATCGATACTTGTTACAGTTGTGGAGCCCGTATTCTGAACAATAATTACAGGTTTGGTACACATCGGATTTTCGCGCGAGTAAACTACTTTGTTATCCGGTTTTTTAATATCCACCAATTTCACATCTAACGAATGATTCGGTGAGCCGTAGCTTATCAATTGATGCGCTGCAATATATCTGTAATCTCCTGTTGGAAACATTGGATTTGAACAATTGTAATCTAATGTGACAGTTGAACCCGGTGTTGCGTAACTTGTAATATCGTACTCCTTTAAAAGAGAATATTCACCCGGACACCAGCCTTGTCTGTCGTAAACCCAGGTTCCCCCCTGAGGATAAACCGGATTTGTGCCGCAGCCTCTGGTAATATTCCAGCTGAATTCATTTGGCCCGCCGTTAATATTAAAATAATGATTAACAAGGCCTCCGTTTTGATGAAACTCTCCTTCAGCACCGTGACCTGTAATTGTTGAGCGCATTTTAAATGCATTTGCAGAACTATTCATCACAACAGTTTGTGTTTGATAACGAACATCAGCATTAATACTTCCAATAGAAGAACCGCCCCAACGCGCGCCGCCTTGCCATAACTGATAACAATCTAAAACATTTCTCGGTGGTGTTCCAACCACAAATAAGAAATCAATATCTAATTGTTCCTGCCATTCTCCTCCTAAAGTAATTAGCATTCTTTTCTTTCCTTTCAATAAAGGAGCATAATCTGTCATGTCAAAATACCAGGTCTTTCCGTTTATTCCTAAATCAAGTCCTTTACCGTAAGGAGTTACAAACGACATTAACTCTATATAATAAGGATGACGGTTAAAATAATTTAAGTTAGTGATAGTGATGGTGCCCTGTGCTGCAATAGCGAGCGTGCCTGTTAAAGCGCCTGTATCTCCATTGTAAACATTTGAGGGAGTAGCGTTGTATAAAGTATTAGTTGTAGAAGCTAACACTACAGCATCATTTGCCATTGGGGTAACCGTTGCATTTGAGGTGATGGAATATTGCTGGATGATGCTTGGATTTCTTACAATCGAATCTTTAACTGTAATTGTATTTGTGGTAAGCGAGTAAGATCCGTTTAGGAAAATTATGTTTGGTTTTACATTCGCTTCATAAAACATCCTTGTTAATTTATTACCACGGTCGAAAGTCCATAACATATTTGTTCCGTTTGATGTAACCGGGTTTTTTGTATCATTAATAACCGTTCCTGTTCCTTCATCCATTTTATAATAACCAAGTAAATTCGCATACAATGGATGTGTTGGTGAAATAGGTTTATTCACTATGCTCTGTACATCTGAGAGTGCTAAATCTTTATTCCAAATGGTAAAACCATTTATTTTTCCTTTGTAATTATTATTATTTGAAGCATCTTTCCCGAGAATCATATTTAAAATAGAAATAGGTTTTGTTTTTCCAGCACCCTGAAACCATAAAGTACCATTCAAATAAATTTTCATCCAGCCCGTTGAAGCATTTTTTGTAAAGGCCCAGTGATTCCATTGTCCGCCCTGATTAGCAGCCGTTGAAACTTTATTTATCCTGTCAAATCCGCCGCTGCTGAAACCGCAATCAAAATAAACACTGTTGTCGCTCCATGGTAAATGAACATTCAGGGTTCTGTCGTTTGGATTTGTGGCATAAGCATAAATGGCAGAAGTATTCGCGGGCATTTGAGCTGCATTTCCATAAGCCCAGAAAGAAACGGTAAGGGAATTTGCTATAGAAGATAATAAAGAAGTATTAAAGTTAATTTGTCCGCTCATACTTAAATCAACCGCATAATTATTATTAGCATACAATGCAGTAGTAGTTTAAGTTTTAATTCCGTTTAAAATAATTGGTGTACTTGGTGTTGAATTGGTGAAAGAGAGGTCGATAATAATATTATCTGTTCCGTTCCAGTTAAATGGTGTATGAAACTGAATGCGGTTTTGTCCGTTTACAAAAGCGAAGGCTGAATTATAAACATTGGTATAACCTGTGGTTACAACTGATGCTGAATTAAGTGCGCTTTGCGTAGTATGTTGAATGTTGACACTAAAAAAATTAGCAGTTCCTCCTGCATTAGCAACATCCAGCATAATGCCATTAATGTTTCCGGCTGTAAGTCCTGCAGAAGTTAAATCCGAAGCGGAGTAGTGGAGTTGTGTTCTGCCTGATTTTTCATTGGTTTTTAATAATGTTGCGAGTGTAGTTGTTCCTCCGGCTACTGTATATTGTGTTTCTGAAATGATTGAATTTAAAGTAACTGAAGTCTGACTGTAATTATAATAATCGTAAGGCGCAAGTGAAGTGTATGGGAAAACTGTTCCGGTAAAACTTGAAATGATATGGCTAGGATAAGTTAGTGCTTCAAGTTCAATGCGTGACGAATCAGCGATATAAGTATTGCAGGAATAATCCCATTCGCCACAGCCTTGGTTAGGAAAGGATGAATTAGAGATTAAATTATTTTTGCAGCGCATGTTATAGCGCATGATAATTTTTTCGTAGGTGGTTGAACCTGTTGGAAACTGAATGGCTGTATCCCGCGTAGTGCTTCCGTATTTAAAAGTTTTGTAAATAATGGTATCGCCGGTAACCTGAGAAAAAAGTTGGAGGCCTATTGAACAGAATAAAAGAAGAAATATTTTTTTCATTTGTATGATAATTTAAGTAAATATAACTAAATCGATTTAACATTGGGAGAAATTTTATCAAAAATGACCAGAAATCCGGTCCATTTTGGGTCCAGAATTGTAATGCAAACATTGTTTTTGCATATTCTGTTGAAAGATCAAATGTAACTTTTGGTATGAAGCCACATTATGAATTCAGATGCGGATAATTACTTACATATTAATTTTTTCAGGCTTGACTTTTAATATGAAGTCTCAATTTGGTGATGGAAGTCCTGAAGAAGCGAATCCATGCGGTGCGATTGACAATACCTTATTGATTAATAAAAGACCCATGTTTGGTGCCTATACAAGAGAAGCCGATGTAGCCTGGGAAAAAAGAGTTTGGCGTGAAGTTGATCTCCGTGAAAAAATAAATCACCCTTTATATTATCCTATAGATAATCAACCTTGCAGAATCTCTTTAATACAATTGGTGAGTAAACATATTTTAAAAGGTGATATTATCGCTTTTGCTGATGAAAGTTTTTATAGTCCCTTGACATTAAGTGCCGTTAAGGCCAAATTAGTTGAAACGATAGAAACAACAGAAATAAGATACAGGGAGGATGGAGAACAGGAAGAAGTTCCTATTGTTGCTTCTGATTCAACATCCATTTTCACTAAAGTAATTAAAATACGTTTTGTTGAAGATTGGTTTCTGAACAAAGAACGCTCGGATATGGAGGTTCGAATAACAGGAATTGCGTTTTACGAATATGTTGAGGAAAAAGAAGCTTACAAGGAATT
>CAZRNW010000436.1:0-3766 GCA_964601535.1 uncultured Flavobacteriaceae bacterium | reverse complement strand
CCGGACAGAATTTACACCTCAGCATTTAACAAAGACAGTCTGATTTTGGTGAAGAAAAGAATACAATGGTATAAATTGCATCCGAGCGACTCAATTGTTGCTTACATCAATAATTCGCTCATGTCCTATACCGAATCGATAAAAAAGGAACAGCCCTTTATGTTTTATATAGGCTCTGGAGTGATATTTATGAAACGTTTAATTTTCAGCGGATATTTTCCAAATAAAGCATTTGATTATAATTTTCAGAAACTTTCTCTTTACCAAAAGATTGGAAAATTATTCAAAGCTGTTTTATTTTACACTTTATTCTTTACAGGAATCCTCTACTCTCTTTTCATTTTATCCATGAAACGAAAAAATTATTTATTGCTTCTGTTGATTGTTTGCGCTTATGCAAATTTAATTTACATAGCATTTTTCTTTAAAACTCCCGAATTCAGGTATGTTCTTCCCAGCGCGATTGTGTTTTTCTGTTTAACTGCTATTTTGGCAAATAAACTATGGTACAGATTTAAACACCGTTTTACTTCTGCAAAACGATAATTGTTTCGAGATTATCCGGAGATTCTACCCACTGCATTTTGCTTTTCTCAAAATCACTGAAACTGTCTTTCAATGTTTCTTTGGTGAATTTAACTTTTGATTGGCCCGACTTTGCTTTTGAGAATGCAGCACCAAGCCATGATTTGAAAGCATTGGATGAATTGCTTATGTTATTTGTGTTTTCAGAAATGATCAATTCTTTCCCTGTGCTGGCTAATAATTTTTTTATTAACTCTTTCTGGTGCGGTATGCTGTGATAAAGACTTCCCTGAATAAGAATGTAATCACTCTTTGGGATTTCATCTTTAAGAATATCAATCTGCATGGCCTTTATTCCATTTTTCTTTGCAGCGTTTACAAAAACGGGGTTGACATCAGCACAGGAATAATCTATGTTTTTTTTCTTCAGGAAATTTTCATAAAAATACAAATCACCCATACATAATTCCAGCAGCTGACAATTATCGGGAATTAATTTTGCCAGTGCAGAATAACGGCTTCTGTAATAAGAACCGTAAAGTTTTCTCATTACAAAAGCATAAAACTTAGGATGCCAGTAAACCGGACTCTGCATTTTATTTTTTTAATTGTTTTCTGTACTTCAGTAATTCCCTCAAATAATAGAAAGAATCAGTTAAAACATTAACAGTTGATTTTTTGGTCTGGTCACGCAAAAAGTCGACCTCTATTTCAATTACTTTCAGCTTTTTATTAAAACAATACATCATGAATTCAGTATCCCAGAACCAATGGTCGTTACTTGATGAATTAAAAAAACCAATTAAGGGTTCTTTTCTGAAAAATTTATAACCGGCTTCGGTATCGCGGTAATTGTGTTTAAGAATTTTTCTGTTTAATGCGCAGTAATAATTACTCACGGTATCGCGTATTAAGGCGCGCATAACTGAGTCCGAAAAATATTTCCGGTTACCGATAGCGACATCATACGTTTTTAGCGCTTCTATAAACTGAACGATGTAACGCGGACTCACCTCCAAATCGATATCAATAAATCCAATTAAATTTCCTTTTGCTGCAGCAAAACCTGATTTAACTGCGGCTCCCCTGCCTTTATTTGATTCGTGATAAATAAATTGTGCGTTTTTTATTGCCGGCTCGAGATTTTTTAAGATTTCCCTGGTATTGTCTGTGCTTTTATCTTCAACAAAAATAAATTCGTATTCGAAATTAAAATTACCCGCTTCAATAAATAAAGTCTTAACACTTTTTTCAAGATGCCCGGCTTCATTATAACAAGGAAGAATTATGGAAACCAATTCGGGGTACATAAGTGATATGTACTAAATGTACAAATTATTCTACACTAAAAAAAGCGCTGAAAGGCTGACGGTTAGCAATCGATCGGCCTAATGTCGCTTCATCAGTGTACTCCAACTCATCACCAACCGCAATTCCGCGTGCAATAGCTGATAAATTTACTTTGTAGGGGGCTAATTTTCTGTACACATAAAATGAGGTTGTTTCACCTTCCATGGTTGCATTTAAGGCAAGAATAACTTCTTTAATTACCCTCTCTTCCATTCTTACTGAAAGGGATTCTATGTTTAAATGGCCCGGACCAACTCCTTCCATAGGAGAAATTAATCCGCCTAAAACATGATATAAGCCTTTGTATAAACCGGTGTTTTCAATAGCCATTACATCACGATAATCCTGAACAACACATAATAAAGATTGGTCACGCACCGGATTCGAACAAATATCGCAAATCAAACTCTCGCAAATATTCTGACATTTACTGCAAAACTTTAAATCCGTTTTTAATTGACGGATTATTTGGGCGAGCTGCTCAGTATCGTTTTGTTTAATTAAATGCAAAACATAACGAAGAGCCGTTTTTTTTCCAACACCAGGTAATTGGGCAAAAGTATCTACAGCCTGCTCTATTATTTTTGAACTGAATTGCATAAGGTCAAATTTAATATTAAACCCATTAAGATTTTCAACCCGCCATAGCTAACTATTAACAATTATGAGTCGCCCAATGTGAAGAAATACTTCATTTAACAATTAAAACAAAGCAATAATTCATCATTTTTAATTCATAATTCATAATTAGAATGTCACCTGTTTTATTATTTGTATTTGTTATTTCCTATTTTGTTATTCTGTTGCTGGTAGCATGGTATACGGGCAGGAATTCTAATAATGAATCTTTTTTTATAGGGAACAAAAACAGCAATTGGATGCTGGTGGCTTTCGGGATGATAGGCACAAGTTTGAGCGGGGTTACTTTTGTAAGTGTTCCCGGTGGAGTTGGTACCGGCAATTTTTTCTACTTTCAGGTTGTACTGGGTTATTTGTTGGGCTATATGGTGATTGCCTTTGTATTGATACCACTTTACTACCGACTCAACCTGACTTCCATTTATACCTATCTCGAAAAGCGTTTTGGGGTAAACGCCCATAAAGCAGGGGCTTCTTTTTTTATTCTTTCGCGTTTGGTAGGCGCCACCGCCAGATTGTATCTCGTGATTAGCATTCTTCAAATCTTTATTTTCGATAAACTTGGCGTAAGTTTCGAAGTAACAGCCCTGGTTATTCTCATTTTGATTTTATTGTACACCTTTGAAGGCGGGGTAAAAACAATTATTTATACCGACACTCTTCAAACAACAGGAATGTTGCTTGGCCTAGTCATTTGCATCATTGTCATTATCCGCGCAATGGATCTCGATTTTACAGGCGCCTTGTCGTTAATGAGTGCTAAAGGTTACACATCTGTGTTTAATACCGACATAAAAGCGGGTTCATATTTTTTAAAACACATTATAGGCGGAGCTTTTATTGCTATTGCAATGACCGGACTTGATCAGGAAATGATGCAGAAAAACATCAGCGTAAAAACCATGGGCGATTCGCAAAAAAATATCGTTTCATTTTCAATTGTATTGGTGATTGTTAATTTTTTGTTTTTATTCCTCGGCGGTATTTTATATTTATACGCCGGAACTCAAAATATTAAGGTAGCGCCGGATGATTTATTTCCGACGATTGCCCTTAGCGAACAATTCAGCGGCATTATTGGCATTGTCTTTATTATAGCACTCATCTCCGCATTATTTCCGAGTGTGGATGGCGCCATCACTTCAATTACCTCCTGCTTTTGCATCGATATTTTAAACATCAACAATAAACCGGGAACAGAACAAGAAAAAAAGAGAACCGAAAAAGCCCTGCGCGAAAGCGAACAACAGTT
>CAZRNW010000435.1:0-3773 GCA_964601535.1 uncultured Flavobacteriaceae bacterium | reverse complement strand
ACCATAATTTCATCTTTGTATTCGCCTTCTTCCGTTTCAATTATTTTCTGTACTTCTTCGTAAGCAAAACGCTTATCACTGTAAATAACTGTTTTTCCAAACCATTGGTTGTGGATTTTTGCATCATCGTCCAACTGGAAAACCGCGCTGAAACAATATTTTTCTTCTTTCGGTCTTAGGGAACAAGCAAAATTACTAAGCACTTCAGGTAACATCGGAATACAACGGTCGACCAGGTAAACCGAAGTTGCCCTGTTCACTGCTTCTTTATCTAAAGTTGAATGTGGTTTTATATAATGGGAAACATCTGCAATATGAACGCCCACTTCCCATAAACCATTAGCTAATTTTTGTAACGACAAAGCATCATCAAAATCTTTTGCATCTGCGGGGTCAATGGTCATGGTGGTTACTTTTCTGAAATCCCTGCGCTTTGCAATTTCCTTGTCTGTAATTTCAGTTGGGATTTTTTTAGCAGCCGCTTCAATTTCATCCGGGAAATGTTCAGGCAAACCATATTCGGCCATAATAGCATTCATTTCCGTTTTGTGCTCACCGGGATTTCCGAATACACTTACAATTTCGCCGGTAGGATTCTGATCGCCTTGCTTCCAGTCTTTGTAACGGACTAAAACTTTTTGTCCGTCTTCTGCATCACCAATGTCATCTAACCGTACAAAAAAATCGACGTGAATTTTATTTCCATCGGGAATTACAAAAGCGTATTTCGGTAAAATTTTTATTGTTCCTACGAAATCGGTTTTCACTCGCTTCATCACTTCCACAACTTCGCCTTCTTTTCTTTTACCGGTGCGGCGGCCTAAAAGAGTAATGCGGACTAAATCTCCCTGCAAAGCATCCTTTGTTTTTTTGAACGGAATGAAAATATCATCATTTTCGCCCATCACTGTAACAAATGCAGTGCCTTGCTGTGTAAAATCAATTGTTCCTGTTAATTGTGTTTTTGTTTCTTTGAATTCAAATTTTCCGGTTTCAACTTCTTTTATCAAACCTTTTCCTACCATTGCGCTAAGGGATTCCATTAATTCAAGGCGTTCACCTTCGGTGTTCAGTTCCATGGCCGCGCCAATTTGTTTGTAGTTAAAAGACTTACCGGAGTTATGCTGCAGAAATGCGAGAATCTCTTCAAATAAATATCTTTTTTGTTGTTTTTTCTTTTTCGACATATTTAATCTCCTTAAAGATAGGGGAATTTGGCAATAAAAACTTACTTAACGGATTCTCCGCCTATTTCTTTCGCCTCAAATTTCACAAAAACCATTGTATTCGACTTTGGCTTTATAGTCAAAGGCGGTGAATCCACATCATACCAAAATTTCACATAGAAATTAAAAGTATAAGTGCCCGGCTGAACTACCATTGTATAAAGACCAGTTTTTTTATCAATTTTAGGTTGAATGATGGTGTCGCCATTCATTTTAAAAGCTAAATGACTCGTTGCGGGCTTACCGGCAGGACCAACAAATCTGAAAGTAATTTTAGTTTTACCGCCGGCATCCGGTGTAACTTTTGTGATTTTGCAAGTGCCGTGGGTTTGCCCCAATAATGCACCGCTTATAAACAGGAAAATAAAAATGAATTTTTTCATGGCATTTGTTTAAAGTAGTTTTTCTATTGCTTTTGGGAAATACGTATACTCAAGCGCGTGAATTTTTTTAGCAAGGCTTTCTGCTGTATCATCCGCATCCACACTGCATTTTTCCTGTAAAATTATTTTGCCTTTATCGTATTCTTCATTCACAAAATGAATGGTGATACCGCTTTCTGTTTCTTTATTTTCAATTACTGCTTTATGCACATTCATTCCGTACATGCCTTTTCCCCCGTATTTTGGCAGTAAGGCCGGATGAATATTGATAATTTTATCAGGAAATGCTTTAACCAGCGCCTCCGGTATTTTTAACAAAAAACCAGCTAAAATGATTAAGTTAATTTTTTCCGTTTTTAAGAACTCTATGATTTGTCCGGTTTTGTTTTCAAGTGAATCTTTACTGAAAATCTGAACGTTTTTCTTGTGTTTTTCCGCTCTGGCTATCACCCCTGCCTCTGGCTTATTGGTAAAAACGAGTTTTATCTTAATCCGGGGGTCATTGGTGAAATAATTGATAATATTCTCGGCATTGGTGCCTTCTCCAGAGGCAAATATGGCTGCATTTGTCATATACGTGCAAAAATACCTTATAAGAAGCATAAAATATCTACAATTTATCCCTTATTTTTGACAAAATATTAGCTATGAAAGCAAATCAAATTTTTACTGGTATTTTAATGCTAAGTTGTTTAGCGTCTTTTTCCCAGAAAAAGATAAAATACAAAACGGTAGTCTTTGAAGATAATACCGTGCAGACTCCCAACGGCAGAGTTTCTTTTCTAGATGTTTTTGCTGAGGATAGTTTAATATCCGGTTCGGTTAAAGTTGAGAATAATACCGGTAAGGCCTTATTGATAAAACCGGAAGAATGCAGCTATACATTTACTTCAGGAGAAGTTTTTTCGAAAAAGAAATGGTTCGTTATCGCTCCTCATCAAAATGAATCAAAAATCATCGATATCAAAGGTGTATATGCAAAAACAAAAGAAACCGTTTTTAAGATTGGTGGTTTTTACATATGCAATTCGATTGAAACTGCGGTTGCACCAAGTGCTGTACTGCCACCTGAAAAAGAATTGAATGTTGGCAATTTTAAACTTGAGCTTGTGGATTGGACCACTAGTGGTCCTGAAGTAAGAATAAGATATACCATCACCTATCTCGGCACTAAAGTTGGTTTGCTCGACCCTTCATCGGTAACAATAAAAGCAGCCACAGGTGAGGAATACAAGAATGATAAAGTAGATAGTGAGCTTATCTCGTTCCACAAAAAAGAAAAATATACCGTTGATTTTGTTTTTGCGAACGACGCCAAAAAAAAGACACAGCTCTTATGGAACAAAGCTTTCGGAGAAGGTGTTCCGGAAAAATTAAATCCCGTTTCGTTTCTGGTAAAAATGGATGAACCTAAAACAAAAGCTAGAAATAAATAAAAATGCTCTCTCTCTTCATTCATTGGAATCCAAGTCCTGATATTTTTACAATTCCCGGCATAGATTGGCCGGTGCGCTGGTACGGATTAATGTGGGCACTTGCTTTTATTGGCAGTCACTTTTTCATGAACCGCATTTACAGAACAGAAGGCAGAACCGAAAAAGATTTAGACACATTAACACTTTATGTAATTGCCGGTACAATTTTAGGAGCGCGTTTGGGACATTGTTTTTTTTACGATCCCGGTTATTATTTATCTCATCCTATTGATATTTTAAAGGTTTACGAAGGCGGTTTAGCAAGTCATGGCGGCGCTATCGGCATTTTAATTGCCATGTGGTTGTATTGCCGCAAAACAAAAGAAAGTTGGTTATGGTTGTTTGATAGGATTGTGGTGGTGGTACCATTAGCATCAATGTTGATTCGTTTTGGGAATTTAATGAATTCTGAAATTATCGGAACACCAACCAATGTTCCGTGGGCCTTTATTTTTGAAAGCGTTGATAAATTGCCACGGCATCCGGCACAATTATACGAAGCTATTTTTTGTTTGTTCCTTTTTATATTAATGTACTGGTTATGGAAATATAAACGCGATAGATTTGCACCCGGTTTTATGTTTGGCTTGATGTGTGTTTTATTTTTTACAGAGCGTTTCCTTGACGAATTTGTAAAAGAAAATCAGGAAGCTTTTGAAGCCGGAATGGTTTTAAACATGGGACAAATT
>CAZRNW010000434.1:0-3788 GCA_964601535.1 uncultured Flavobacteriaceae bacterium | reverse complement strand
TGTTTATGTTCTGAAGTACTGTGGCATTACTTAATTCAACAAACAATGGTGCAAAACCTGTGCTTGGATTGGCTGTTACGCTTGCATTTAAACTATCGATTATAATGTTTGTTATTGCCAGAGTAGAGGAGGAACAAAAACTTGGAGCAGTGATTACACTATAGGAGCCTGCCATTGCTGCTGAAACATTTGTAAGAAGTGGATTTTGAATTGATGAACTAAAGTTATTCGGGCCATACCATGTGTATGATGAAGAAAGTTGTGTGTTTAATTGCAGTGTTCCTCCTTTACAGATTCTTAAATTAGTTGACGTGATGTTCCCATTTCCATAATTGCAAGGAAAGGCATTGTATACCCCAATAAAACCACTTCCTGAAACATAAAGAAAACCATTGGCTCTTTCCAGTCTTATGTCGTAAACATATTTATTATTTACTGTATCTCCCAGATTTATGCTTGGGTTCGTAGTGAAAACAGAATCGTTAAATTGAAATGATAAAATACTTCCGTGGCCTCCAACATAAATATTATTACAATCGTCAACAGCAATTCCTCCTTGTTCTAATGGAGTATTACCTGTTACGGTTGTATATCCAACTTTTGCACCGGTTGTTTTATTATAGGCAGCAAGATTAAATCCATCATAAAAGAATAAATAATTAGAATTAACTGCTAAACAATTGAACCCGGTAGATGTATTTGCACCTGTTCCTGTAATTCCTGTATTTACATAGGCATTTTTATTTTGACATTCGGTTAATGTGAAATAGGTGCTGGGTTGGTTCCAAATTACACCGGTAAGGCTTGGATTTAAACGGACTACTCTGTTATTTAAGAGGTAAGTTTGATCTGTTCCTTGGGAATAATAGACAAAAACATTACCCTGATCATCAATTGCATGACTTGCGATATCTTGCCCGTGAATAGGGTTGGTTGGAAAAAAGGCAGTAGGTAAAACATTAGCCGTGTTCTGATCAATAATTCCCGCAGCTAAATTCCCGCTTTGTCCGCCGCCAAATGCATATATATTTCCTGTAACACAATGAAAACCCATATCCCAGCACTCATTCCAATTAGGATTTGCAGCAGTGATGAAATTGTCATAATTACCGGTATTCGAAATGCGTATTGTTGTTGTTCCACCCGGAATATATCCCTGACCAATGTATACTTTACCGTTAGATTTATTGACAACAAAATTCCCCGGATAATTCCCGGTTTCCCAATTTTGATTAATTAAAATTCCCCCGAAAGTCCATTTCAGAATTCCCGCCGGATCATACATCGCAACCTGGTAAGGAGCATTACCACCATAAACAAAGACATTCCCTGCAAAATCATAATCAATATCAAAACCAAAATTATTTGCAGTTAATGTGGTTAAAGTTGTAACCCACGGATCAATAATTAAGGTTTTAGAATTGTCGTAACCCTTTGGAAACTTTATGGAAATAATATTTTTAGACAAATTAAATACAGAAGCTGTTTCTTCATTGTTTTGAAACGACCTGGGAGCATGTTCGGTTATGTTGTCGGCCGGCGTTTTTATGGTTATTTCGCCGGAAGCGTTGATAGTAATTTTTTTCACATCGCCCGTGTAAAGTATTTGAATATTATTCGGATCTGCACCGGGATGTACAATTATATTGTATTTTATCCCATGGGTTTTGTCTTCCGGTATTACATATTCGAAATCAATTCCGTTATAAACGTTTTTATAAGTTATCTTTTTGAAGGCACCAGAATTAAATTCCTTGTCTCCATAACTGAAATAATGCGTTTGCTTTTCGCTTTCCAGAATCCGGATATCTGAATTGGCATTTATCCAGTTCATTTCAACAAAATAAATCTCATCAGGCCTTAACTCAACTTTTTCTCCATGCTCCATGGCTTCATGCATTTGGTGACTTATTTTTTGTTTTTTAGTCATTTTATATATTAAACCTTTCGAGGTAAAATAAATTTGTTCGGCACCATTTTCTAGCGCATAGTGTATTTTTTCATTTTTCTTTATTGCGTTATCAAATTGTTTTTTATTTTCAATAAATGAGCGTGTTCCGAAGATGTCTTTTTTACTAAGAAAATTTTGCGGGATTCTGTTGTTTTGTGAATGTAGTTCTGACAAAACCAAAGTTGTGCAAATGAATGTAAAGGCAAATGATTTTAATATGGGGTTCATTTTAATTCAAATTTTCTGTTCTGCCCTAAAGAATACAATAAGCGTGACAAAAATTAAATAATGTTAAATCAATAAATTAGGTATAAAAAAAAATCCGGGTATTAGCCCTGATTTAAGTAGTTGTGAATTTGAGATCTATCTGAACAAACTCAAAGTTCCTTTATACTCGTAATCTTTCAAATCTAAACCTACGGCTTTAATGATGTAGAAATAAGTTCCGTCAGGTACTTCTTTCTTGCTGAGGTTTTTTCCATCCCATTCAATGTTTCCTTTTTCTGAAGTTGTTTCGTACATCTTAACACCCCAGCGGTCGTAAATCAAACAATGTATTTCAGTAAGATTTGTTGTTTGTAAAAAGAATACATCATTAATTCCATCGCCATTTGGTGTAAACACATTCGGAATAGTTAATTGAGAAGGCAGTTCAACATTTACAATTAACGAATAAGTTCCTGTACAATAATTTGGCGGGTAACCCGGAGGTAATGGCTGACCTGTTACTTGTTGCAAGTATAAAATAACTGTATACGAACCTGCAGACTGATAAATTGTAGAACCGTTTGGTAAACCATTAGCAGATAGCGAAGCGGAAGTTGCTGATGAGGTATAAGTAATTCCGTTTCCGTAATTCCAGCTCGTATAAACCGTACCGCTGCTTGAAGAACCCAGCTGACTTGTATTAATAAAGTTTACATTTAAAGGTGCAAATCCACTACTCGGATCCGCATTAAATCCAACATTTAAATTACCAAATTCTACAATTACAGAATTAGTAGAGGAACATCCGTTCACTGTATTTAAAATGGTGACTTCATAATAGCCCGGCATGTTTACCGATGGTGAAATACAAGCTGTACCACCTAAACAACTCATGGCAGAACCGGGAGGACCGACCCACGTGTAAGAATAAGTTGGTGAAGTTGTAGCTGTACCTGCTGTAATAATTGTTGTTGTTTGTCCGCAAGGTATGCTAACATTAGGTAATGGTACTATTGCCGGCGGAACAACATTTGAAGCCACGTTCACTGTTGAAACACCGGGACAACCGTTTAACTGATTTATATAATTCATGGTATATGCACCGGGCACGCACATTAAAGCACCTGATGTTGTTGCTGTTTGTGTTGGCGGTGGAGAAGTGAAGGTATAAGTAATAGGCACAGTTGAGGTGCTTGAAGGTGACAGGGCGACACAAGAGTTAGTACAGGTAATGCCTAATGATGGCGTTGAGACAGGCACGTAATTAGGTACTGTTGCATCTTTATAAAAGGTTACCTTTTGCTTGCCAACACAGCCGTTTGGTCCAATTGCAGAAACAGTATAAGTAATACTTGTAGTTGTTCCGGTGAAAGTTCCCATGGAAACCATAATAGTATTCGAAGGGAATGTAAGAGGTCCCGGAACTGTCCAGCTGTAATTACTTGAACCTAATAAAGGATTAGTTAATCCTGTTGCTACTAAAGTTGGGTAAAAACAATTTATGGTGTAACTGTTACTTGGTAAATTGGTGGCCGAGAAAGGTGATGGTCTTAATGTATCAATATAAACATTCACTGTAGTTGTTACATAACACATATTACAATCATGGAATGTTGCCTCATATTGTCCG
>CAZRNW010000433.1:0-3791 GCA_964601535.1 uncultured Flavobacteriaceae bacterium | reverse complement strand
TAATGTAATGATAATAAATAGTAATAAATAATATATAACAAAATACAATGCAGAGACTATTAGTGTATTGAAAATTGTTGCTGATCCAAGCAGAACTCGTGTACCGTGTAAGCCATTAACAAACAATTATCGCCAACTTTTGTTGTCATGCGGTCAGCTGTGCCTTTATTAATCGTAACAAATTCGCGGACAGTTGTGTTTTTACCGATGACGGTTGTACTTGGTTCTCCTTTGTATTTTAAATCCTGATTAACGGCTCCTACCGAGGCACCATTAAATATTTTGGAACCTTCGCCAATAAAAGTATCAGGGTAAATAACAGCACCGGAACCAATCCAGCAATTATCACCGATTTCAACTTTATCATGAATAACTGCAAAGGGTTCTACGCTTACATTGTTTCCTAATTTAGCTTTGGGATGTATGGATGCAAGATTTGAAATCATACTTTTAAACCTCAGTCGGCACTTTTTTTTCGATGTTACGTACTTTTACAATCTGTGCGGTCATGTCTGCTTCGCAAACTAATTTATTGCCTACAAAAGCTAAGCCTTTCATGTGACACATGCCTCTGCGGATGGGCTCCACTAAATCCATACGTAAAATAAGTGAATCGCCGGGAACAACTTTTTGTTTGAACTTAGCATTCTCAATTTTTACAAAATAAGTTTGATAATTTTCAGGATCCGGAACAGTTTTTAAACATAATATTCCGCCGGTTTGGGCAAGCGCTTCAATAATTAAAACGCCCGGCATGATTGGTTCGTCAGGAAAATGCCCGCTTGTCCAGAATTCTGTCATAGTAACATTTTTTATGCCTACAACGGATTCAGCAGATAATTCCATGATTTTATCCACCATTAAAAGCGGAGCACGGTGAGGTAAAATTTTTGTAATGTCGCGCACATCTAAAAGTGATTTCGCAGCAAGATCAATTTTTGGAAGCATGCGTTCGTTCTTTTGCTTCTTCATCATTTCTTTAATCTTCTTGGCAAAAGAAACGTTTCCGGCATGACCGGGACGGGCTGCGAGCACGTGAATCTTCATTGGTTTTCCTACCAAAGCAAGGTCGCCAACGATATCTAATAATTTATGACGGGCAGGTTCGTTGTAGAAATGCAGTTGCGTGTTATTTAAAACACCTTTGCCTTTTACTTCAACATGTTCCTTATTAAATACTTTTCTTAGATGATCTAATTTATCTTTCGGTAATTCTTTATCTACAAGAACGATTGCATTATCTAAATCGCCGCCTTTAATTAAATTATGCGCCAATAAGGCTTCCAATTCGTGAAGGAAAACAAAAGTACGGCATTTCGAAATTTCAGGTTTAAATTGTGTGATGTCGTACATGCCTGCATGTTGTGTACCTAAAACATCACTGCCATAATCAACCATCACAGTTACACGGAAAGTGTCTTGAGGTACCGCTAACATTTCAACGCGTTTTACAGGATCTTCGTAAGTAAGGTTTTCAGTAAGTTCAAAATATTCACGTTCTGCTTCCTGTTCTACAATTTCTGCTGCCTCTAAAGCTTCAATAAATTTCCATGAGCTGCCATCCATTATGGGCATTTCGGGCCCGTCGACCTGAATTAAACAATTATCAATCTGTAATCCAACTAATGCTGCTAGAACGTGTTCTGTGGTGTGTACGCGCACTCCGTTTTTTTCAAGTGTTGTTCCTCTTGAAGTATCAACAACTAAATCAGCATCTGCCTCAATAATGGGTTGACCATCCACATCGGTTCTCTGAAATTTCAACCAATGGTTTTCAGGTGCGGGATTAAAAGTTAAGTTTACTTTTTTACCGGTATGTAAGCCAACGCCGGTAACCGATACTTTTTGTTTAATGGTATGCTGTTTACTACTCATTTTTTAACGTTTAAAGCAAGGTTTTGCCTTGTGCTAAAATTAAGAAAAAAATGCCAATAAAATCCCTGAAAATACCTAATTTATTAAGGCTTAAGCTTTAATTCGAGTGCTCGAACGCGGTCGTGCAGTTTAGAAAGCCCTCTGAAAAGTACATAAGCACGTTTATAATCACCAATGGCAAAAGCAGGAGAGCCCTGAACAATTTCGCCTTCTTTATCAATATTATTTCCAACACCCGATTGCCCTGCAATTTTAACGCCATCAGCAACTTTTAAGTGACCAATTACTCCGGCTTGTCCGCCCACCATTACATTTTTACCGATTTTGGTAGAGCCTGCAATAAATGCACCACCGGCCATTACAGTATTTTCCCCCACTTCAACATTGTGGGCAATTTGAATGAGGTTATCAAGCTTTACGCCTTTACGGATAATGGTTGAGCCCAATGTAGCGCGGTCGATGGAAGTATTAGAGCCGATTTCAACATGATCTTCAAGTATTACATTTCCAATCTGCGGTACTTTTTTGTAATTATTTTCTGAGTTAGGAGCAAAACCAAATCCATCGCTTCCAATTACGGTGCTTGCGTGAATGGTGCAATCATTTCCGATAACGCAGCCATGGTAAACTTTTACGCCGGCAAATAAAGTGGTGTTGTTTCCAATAGTTGTATTATCGCCAATATAGCATTGCGGATAAATTTTTACATTATTTCCTATTCTCACGTTTTCACCAATGTAAGCGAAGGCGCCAACGTAACAGTCTTTTCCAATAGCCGCGCTTTTTGAAATGTGCGATGGTTGTTCAATTCCTGTTTTATTGGTGGTAAACTGATTGTATAATTCTAAAAGTTTCGCGAATGATTCGTAAGCATTTTCAACTTTAATTAAAGTGCAGGTTGGTTTTACGGGTTTATCTAATTTTAAAGATTTGTTGACGATAACAATGGTGGCATCGGTTGTGTAAATGTAAGGCGTGTATTGAGGGTTAGCTAAAAACGAAAGGGTTTTTGGCTGGCCTTCTTCAATTTTCGAAAGATTATTCACTTTAGCGTTTTCATCGCCGACAACCTCGCCCTCTAAAAGCCCTGCTATTTGTATTGCTGAAAATTCCATAGTTCAAATATAAAATTTTAATTTTTATTTAGTGTTTCTAAAACCACAGATAAATGTTTTTTCTCATTCTCCCAGGTATTTTCTGAGGCTGCTTTCCTCGTATTTTCTTTCCAATTGCTGTATTCAGCGGCATTAAGCATGTAATTCAGTTTTTCTGCAATATGTTTCGGGTCGTGATTTTCAATGGTACATCCTATATTATAACGTGAAATCAGGTGTTTTATTTCCGGTAAATTACTTGATAAAACAGGAATTCCTGCCTGGATATAATCAAAAATTTTGTTGGGCAGACTAAAATGATAATTGAGATTGGTGTCTTTATCAATGGAAACGCCAATATCCGCGTTAAAAGTGTAATGTATGAGTTCGGATTTCGGCATTTTATCTTTGATGGTAATTTTATGACCGAGGTTTAATTCATTTACAAGTTTTTTTAATGCAGGAAATACATCACCGCCGCCAATGATGAAAAGATGGGCTTTTGTATCAGTCATAGCTTTTACCAATTCTTCAGCACCCCTCTCAATATTAATGCCTGCACCCTGAAAAATAATTATTTTTTCGTTGGTTGGAATGCCTAATGATTGTTTTGATTTGGGAACAAAATTTTGTGGCTGTTCAGGAATATTACGTACAACTGTAAAAGTAGTGCCGTATTTTTCTTTAAAATAATTGGCAATGCTTTCATTCACCGTTATGCAATGTTTTAATTGAGGAAGAATCCGTTTTTCCAGTCTTTCCCAAATACGTTTTTTTAGTGGTGTTTTTTGTAATTCAGGCACTTCACAAAAAATTTCGTGG
>CAZRNW010000432.1:0-3797 GCA_964601535.1 uncultured Flavobacteriaceae bacterium | reverse complement strand
GCATTATTACAGGAATAAAACAGCCTAAAGGAAAAATTCATTTAACTTTTGGTAAACCAATTCAGGAGGAGTTAACTGAAATAAATAAGCTCAGCAACGATAACGAAAAAATAAAACAGCTTACAGCATTGATTGATAAACGCATTTACACTGATTATAAATTAAACGCTGTAAATTATATTGCTTATGATTTAAGCCATCAAACCAATGTGTTTGAAAGCAATTACAGGAAAGAGGAAAAAGAAAAATTTAATGCTTATTTAACAAAAGGGATTTCAGAACTGAATGATGAGAGCGATGTGACAAGAAATATTCTTTTAAAAATGTATTCTTATCCCCTCGAAAATAAACTAAATGCTGCTAAACTAAAATAAAAGGATTCCAACTTTTATAAAAACATTAAAGCGGTTAACGCCCCTAACCCTGCTCCGAACAGTTTTTGAAATATAATTCGTGTTAGTGGTGTTATCCCGGTTGAAGTCCATTCCTAAAATTTCATAAAATCCGGATAGAAGTGAAAGCAAATGTGTGTTAAAACCATAATCTAAACTTACGCGATTGGCAATTAATCTTGATCTTCCTGCTCCAATCATCAGATTAACGCCCTTGTAATCCTGTTCAATAGGACCAAAATCCCTCAAGGTAACCTGTTGACTGATAAAGCCTGAATTATCGTATGCGCTTACATGCATTATGTAAGGGTCGTAAGTTGTTTTCATTGTGTTTAACACAGGACCAAACATCATGTATCTTCCCCAAGGTGCAATGTAACGTGAACCAAAATATCTGAAATATAAAGTGTAGGACAAACCTCTTATATTATAATATCCGCTTGGTCTTGTGTCACTATTAAAGTAGTACTGACTCCCACCATAAAGTGTATTAAAGTTTTTCGCATTATCATAAGTAGTTTTATAATACCTGCAGGAAAATCCAATTTCCCATTTGCTGGAAGGAGCTATTTCAATAAATCCTTCATGAATGGCATTAACGACAAATTCCCCGGTTGCTGCACTTCCGCCGTCGCCTAAAATAGATTCATTATTTGCTGAAGAACCGAAAAATGCCGGGCTGGTATTAAAACTATAACCAAGCATAACTCTTTTCCCCATAAAGCCGGTAGACTGCCCTTTTGAATAATGAACAAAAAGCAAAACAAATAAAATTAATACAAAATATTTTTTCATTATTTCGAATGGGTTAGTTCGTAAAATGTCTGGTAAACTTTCGCATTAATCAAATCCTGTGAATCGTTATCTCTGAAAGCTTCGTATTTTTTATAAACGATTTCATTAGTTTTTAAATCATAAATAAAGCTGTAGAAATAAGTCCGCTTTCTTGTTAAACCAATTTTGTAAGAGATTATTCCGGTTTTCAGCACATATTGTGTTCCATACCTTGCAATAATACCCTCTAAATCATCTGTATTCAATATCGGATAACTCTCCCTAACGTCTGCATCATACTTTTCATTAAACCAATCCATAATAACAGAATAGTCGTTCATTTTATCCACATCACTTGAGCTAAGCAAACCGGGGTCGAGCGTAACAATGCTGAAATTCTGCTTCTGCGCACAGGCGTTAATTGTTTTCACCAGTTTTTCCTGCTTTTCATCAGATGTAATATAGGAGAGTTCATCACTCTTCGATGGGTTTGATTTTAAATAAAATGGCTCGAGCAAAATTACTTTAGTCACTTTATGACCTGAAGAAATGAATTCACGCTTTTTTGATTTCTTGCTTTTTCTCGGGGCATTGTATCTGTTTGATTTGTAATCGCTGAAACCGGATGTTTGATAAGTTAAACCGCTTCCGGGGAACTTAGAACTGAATTCGGTATCCGTTGTAAACAAATCCACAAATACTTCCTTATAATAAGCCGTATCGTAATTTTTATAATTATTCTCTTTCTGAATTTTGGCTATTAAATCGGTTTTCGATTTCGCAGCATCATCTTTTTTTACCGTATCTTGTTTAGGCTGTGGCGTTGCATTCTTATCGATCCTTACAAAATCAACAATTCCCCATTGAATTTTCCCCATGCATTTTAATAAACTATCAGAAAAAGCACCTAAATGTTTATTCCCCGGAAATTTTTTGTGAGCACGGAAAACATAATTAAGTGACATAATTGTCCACTCGTTCGGAGGCATTTTATTAAACAAGTGGTATAATTGTTGGGGATAGCTTTCTATGTTTTCGTAACCGGGGATTCCGCCATCGAGATAAGACTCATCAGTATAATTCAATTGCCCATTGGCACGTAGCGTCATTCCAAAAAGGGATTTTGAAACAATTTCAGTGAGATATTCGTTATCGGGATACTTTTTAAGCATGATGTATGCACTATACAAAGCGTTCGGATAATCTCTGTAAACAAGATAGAGCCTGCATAATTCCATGCGGGTTAAATCACGTGCGTAAAGGAATTCTTTTTCACCTACAATGTGTTTCGCTTTACCATTGCTATACCTGCCATTAATAAGGTCCTTTATAACCTGTTTTCTTTTTGCTGTACTCGGATGCGTGTGTTTTGTATCGTCTTCGTTAGCATTATTCCTGATGGAAGAAACTTCTTTTAATAAATATTTGGATGGGATTTTAAAATACTTTGATTCAAAAAACTCAGGTTTAAATTCTACGAGCTCAAATGGTAAATGCGAATACTGCAATACATCAAAGTCTTTTTCCGCCTCTGCAAAATCATAATTACTTCTTTCCAGCATTTTGAAGCCCTCAATATCCGCTTCACTTTCCTGGTCTTTTGAATATTGACATTTTTCAATTAATTTCTCTTCGTCCGACTTCCCGCTATAATTTTCTTTATTTATTTTTTCGTTCTGAACATAACCGTTTATCTGATGTTTTTTAGTGTAATGCGATATTTCGTGACATAAAGTATAAGCTAATTGCGCTTCTGATTCGGCTTGGGCAATTAATCCTAGATCAATAAATATGTAACCTTTATCGTAACTATGCGCATTAACTACAAAAGATTTTAAAGCATAGATATGAAGTTTATTGCGTAGAGCTGTATCGTTCGCCAGTAACACATCGGCTATTTTATTAAGATAAACAGTTACTTCATCGTTAATTAATGTACTGCCGCTCTTTACAATTTTTTCAATTTCATAATTGGCTGCGGTAATGTACTCTGACTTAATACTCTTGTCTTTCTCTTTACTTTTATATAATTCCGTGATGTCCTTACTCACCACCTTACGGATATTTTGCGTAAAAATTTCAGGTAAAGTCCCTTTTGATTTTAAAGGAGAATAATTTTTAGTCAGATCTTGCTGCGAGAACAGAGAGCTGCAGAAAAATAATAATAGTAAACTATACTTAGTGCGTTTCATACAAAAAAGCTCCCGCCAGATACGGGAGCTTCAATTAATGTTAGTCAAATTTAATAGTTGCAAAACGGTCTCTTCCTCTGTCTTCAGTATAAATATAAATCTCATTATTCTTACCGGGAACAAAAATTTCACAATCACTTGGAGGAATGAATTGCGGATTTCTTTCCTGAATAGGAGCGAAACAATAATCTTCGTTTTTCATCAATACAACGCGGTTAGTTACTTTTCCGTCTCCTAATGACATCACGTTACAAACGAAATTAGAACCATGGATTCCTCTTACAGTTTTTAAATCACTTGGTTCAAAATCTGCTTTTGCATAACGCTCTATGTTTTTTGGATGATCATCATTTAAAATATAAAGATTTTTTGAAGTTGCAATAGCAATGTATTGTTTGAACACATGCGATGGGGCTCCATTGTTTAACTGCATCGCGTT
>CAZRNW010000431.1:3157-3807 GCA_964601535.1 uncultured Flavobacteriaceae bacterium | reverse complement strand
ATTCAGTGATATCTGGAATTATGGAAAATATACTGTCGGGTCTACAATTAGCTATAACCTTTTTAGCCAAGCTGATGTTTTTTTTGTAAGCTCGTTTGTCGGAATCGTAGGTGTGGCCACATATAATGCCGCTAAAACCCTTGTGAGGCTTTATGATATTGTGACACAAGTGATTCAAATGTTTATCATTCCTGCGTCATCCAAATTGTATGCTGCCAAGCAAAACGAGTCACTGAGAGCAGTAGCAGAAAAAACCATATTGTTTTCTTCATTTCTGCTTCTACCGTTGGGAGTTTTTCTTTTTTTATTCCCTAAGGCGATACTTCAGTTACTTTACGGCAACAGGTACCTTGAATCAGCCGACATCTTACGTGTATTTGCTTTTCTCTGTATTGTTGTTCCATGGAACGCAGTTTGTGGAAGTATATTGCAGGGGATTGGAGAAGTAAAGTTTGGCTTTAAGGTAAGCTATGTCTTACTATTCCTCACCATAATAAGTTTTAGCACGTTAACTTATCTCTTTGGATACCTGGGTACATCGTTTGCATACTTAGTTACCCTTTCAATCATCACCGTTGTTATGACGAAGTATACAATGAATATTATTAAGTTTACAATGAGTGGTGTCCTAAAAAGAGTTATCGACATCA
>CAZRNW010000431.1:0-3147 GCA_964601535.1 uncultured Flavobacteriaceae bacterium | reverse complement strand
AAAAATTTCTTAGGCAATAATCCGTTTGGAATAAAAAATGAATAACATGATTTGTGCAATACGGTTGTTTGATAGTTTATAAGTTTTTGCTATATTAATTTTGATTTTGATAAATCAAATCTTCTTCAATCTTCCTGGAATTCAGTTGAGAAATCATGCTTTACTTCCTCCGATATACCCTTAATTAATAAAATGAGGCACTATTAAAAATGAGAATTCTTATCACAGGTGGAGCCGGATACATCGGCAGCATTTTGGTTGAACGTCTATTATTGAACAATCTCCTTGTGTCAAAAGGGATGAATGAATTGTCCATTAACGCAAGTAGTATATTGGATAGCTCACAGTTCCATGTAGGAGAAAAACTATCAGTTACGGTAATTGATAATCTGATGTATAAACAAACAAGCCTCACCCAATTTACCTGGAGAGATGATTTTACGTTTGTGTATGGCGATGTTCGGGATCGCGAGCTTATGAGAAAGTTATTAAAAGGGCATGATGTTATTATTCCTCTTGCCGCCATTGTCGGCATGCCGGCATGCAAGAAGTTTCCGAATGAAACGTTGGAGATCAACCAGAAATGTATCGAATGGTTATCAGAAGAATCTTCGCGAGATCAGCTCATCGTATTCCCTACAACAAATTCAGGCTATGGAATCGGGCAATCGAAAGAAGGCAGTTTGGTGGAATGCACAGAAGAAACCCCCCTTAATCCAATCAGCCTCTACGGAACAACAAAGAGTAACGCTGAAAGTTGTCTTTTGAACAATAACAAGGACAATGCCATCACTTTGCGGCTCGCAACTGCTTTTGGAATTTCCCCTCGCATGAGACTTGATATTTTAGTGAATGATTTTACTTATAGGGCGTTTACCGATCGCTATATGGTTATTTTTGAGGGACACTTTAAACGTAATTTTATACACGTGAGAGATATTGCCAGAACATTCGTATACTGTATCAATAACGCAAAAAGAATGACGGGAAGTGTTTTCA
This sequence comes from uncultured Flavobacteriaceae bacterium, assembly GCA_964601535.1. Classification (GTDB taxonomy): domain Bacteria; phylum Bacteroidota; class Bacteroidia; order B-17B0; family Aurantibacillaceae; genus JAHEYG01. The sequence continues at coordinate 2,148 of CAZRNW010000431.1, read as the reverse complement.
ACGTCGGATTGAGCGCGGCAAACCTCAGTAAATTGGAGCTATGCGAACGAATTCGAAAATTCATTCCGGATTTTTACGTCACTCAATCCGAGATTAACAAAGATCCCGATCAGAGAAATTATATCGTATCGAATGCAAAGCTGGAAACATTGGACAAGAAATCCCCATGGTTTGCAGCACACTCTCTTGATAGCGGGATTAAAGAACTAATTAAAGCGTATTCAATTATTTCCAATAATAATAGAAATTTTACTAATCTATGAATAGCTATACACAAAATGAGTGTAGTTTGTTAAATGGCAATGAGTGAGCTAAATAATTACCTTCAAGGTAATTTTGTCGTTTGTGATTTAGGTTCAAGTGGGAAAGAGTTCTATTTATCACTCGATAAAGTTTTAAAAACTATTACTTTAATTGAATTAGATGCAGCGGAGACAAATGCGAATAACGATCTTTTTTTTAAGAGAATTACTTTTCGTACCGCTATAGCTGGAAAAAGTGGCAAAAGAATTTTCCATAAAAGAAAATTTTTGCCATGTTCATCACTTCTACAGCCAGACCAAACAATTATTAGTACCTTTGGACTTGAAGATTATTTTACAATCGACGACACATTCGAAATCGACTGTATAACATTGGATGAACTTTTAAAGCAATCTAATGTACCCCGATTTGATTTTTTAAAAATTGACCTTGAAGGACTAGATTGTGAAATTTTACTAAGCTCTCCAAACATAGTTAGAAACTGTCTGGCAATTCAATGTGAACTGAGATTTCAACCTCTTTACAAAGAGGAGCCCGAATTTTATTCTGCTGTTTCTTTTTTGAGAGACTCTGAATTTGAGTTGATTTCCATTAAACCTGAAATTTGGAAACATAAAACATCAAAAAGAGATTTTTTCCGAGACGGTCAAATAGCGTGGGGAGATTTTATTTTTTTTCTTTCAAGAAAGCGAGTCCTAGAACTATTTGGCGAACGTGCATCACTAGCCTTTTGTAAACAGATTATTATAGCAAAAATGTTGGGGTTCAGTAATTACGCTCTGTATATTTTTGAACAAAATCATCATCATATTCCTTCGATTCTCCATACTGAAATTGAACAATATATTACCTCTCAAAGATTACTCGAAAAAACAGTTATGGTCTGCGTAAATAAGATTGCTTCTAATGTAATTGGTCAAAGAATATTGTCTATATTTGGAAAAAACTTTGTCAAGCTTTCTTCGGTACTTACATATAATAAGGACTTAAAACACATAGGAACGTTGTAAAATACTTTGAAACTAAGAGAGATTACAAATACAATTGTACATGAGAACCTTCTCTGGCAAATTAGCCCTAACGCATCCATCTTAGATGTTGGATGTCTGAATTTCCGTCAATACTTTGCATCTCAAAGGTTAAATTTAAAAAAACATGTGCACTCAGGGATAGATTACGCATCTCCCGCGTCAAAAATCCCGGATGGCTTTATTTTTAAGTCGGCTGACTTGAACAAAGATAAGATACCGTTTCCAGATGATTCTTTTGATTTAGTTGTTGCTAGTCATATCATCGAACATTTGATCAATCCGGTCGATTTTTTTGGCGATTGCATTCGTGTCTGTAAACCTGGAGGGCTGGTTTATATTGAAGCACCCTCTGAACGATCTTTGTTTTTGCCTGGAATGCCCTTTGATCATGATAAGTTTCTATCGACATCTTTCTTTGATGACCCGACACATGTTTTTAGACCATGGACACCTCAGGCGCTTTATAGATTATCTAGATATTTTCAATGTGAGCCAATCAAAGTGAATTACTTCTACTCCAAGAAAATTCGAATCCTTTTTCCACTTTTGATTGCATATGCCTTATTGTTTAAAGATTCAAAACGCTTACAGAACTGGTGTTGGAGAGCTTTTGGATGGTCGTGTTATCTAATCGTTAAAAAGCCAACTACAATGAGCGGCCAACCAATTTTTAATTACTACATTCCAGAATTGTAAATCATCATAATATGTTTTGTCGTGTCTGTGATTCAAAAAACTTGGAAATTGCAATAGATCTAGGAGTACAACCTTGGGCAAATAATTTTCTCGCAAAAGAGGGTATCGGTAAAGAAAAATTTTATCCGTTGAATGTCTTGTTTTGTCACGATTGCAA
>CAZRNW010000430.1:2079-3826 GCA_964601535.1 uncultured Flavobacteriaceae bacterium | reverse complement strand
TTGCTAAAGTTGGATGAAAGGCAATGCAGTTAACTCGGCCAATTCCATTCTCCATATATCCGGTTAAATTTGTTGGCAAAACATTCGGACCAAATGGAACCCAGGTTGAAGGCAGACTTTGGGTTTGCAATTCCTGCTTGTAATTAGCCATCTCGATCGCGGCATTCACATAATCTTCAAAACCGTCAGGCTCACCTTGGGTGTTTGTATGTCTTTGCATATCATATTCCCAGCGCTTATAATTTTTCCAATGTTTAACTTTCGATAAATCATTTTGTTTTTTAAAAGCATCGAACTGCAGCTGAATTTCCTTAAAGGTTAAGGCCCGGCCGGTTGTGTTTTTAATGAATTGCTGTGCGCTAAGCATTAGCGAACCAAAAATCAAGAATGCAAGTAATTTAAATTTCATGCGTATTAATTTATACTCTAAGCTAACTAATTTATTTAGTATTTGCAAGGGGTCTAAAAGCCTGTTATTTAGAGAGGTCTTCAAGCTTTTTGGCTATGTATTTATCGGTGGGCATCAAACTCTGCTGGATGCGTTTGGCGTAATGAATGCTGTCGATGATTTCTTTTTGCTTTTCTTCAACTAAATTTTTTTGTTCAAGAATAATTGCATTTTTCCTTTTATTAATCCTGAGGCTTCGGAAAATAATAACAACAAGTATTAAAACAAGAAAGAGAACAATACTCACCGAGACCATTATCATATTTTGCTTTCTTTTTTCTTCGGCCGCCCTGAAATCTTTCTTTTCCTGTTCAGCTTTTAGCTCAAGTTCCCGTTTTTCAAATTCGAGTTTTGAAAGCTGACGGTTACCTGCACTTTTGGATTCGCTTGAGAATGTACTGTCGTTATAAGCTTTATAAGTCATATAGTAATCCAATGCCTTTTCAAAATTCCGCTTTGCCCTGAAGACTCTCGACATAGCCAAATTAGCATCCCTGAGCAATAAACTGTATCCCGTTTTTTTCGATAACTCATAGGCGCGTGTAGCAAAATATTCGGCACTGTCTGTTCTTCCTGTTTTTAAATAAATATTAACCAACTGATACTCCGAAGTAAAAAGCTCCGCAGGATCGTCCATTTTTTCTCTCAATCTTAGTGAATTTAGCATAAGCGATTTAGCTTTCTTCATGTTGCCCGCGTCTAATTGCGTTACCCCCATACTGTGATAACATTTTGCAATCCCTTCCTCATCACCTAAATTCAAATAAATACTTAGCGCAAGACTGTCGTAGTAGTCAGATTTTTTCTTATCGAAACGATAAACAGACTGTCCCATGTTAATATAACTGCGCGCAACCCTCCTCCTGTCGTTCAGTTTTATATAAACCCTGCTGGCTTTTTCATAGAAATCGAAGGAAGTCTTATAATCTTTAAGTGAAGCGTAGAGATGTCCGAAATTGAGATAAACCAAACCCAGGCCCTGATCGTTTTTAATTTCCATATTTAATTTGAGAGCTTCATTGTAATACTTAATGGCTTCAGTCATACTCCCGTCGGTATAATGTAAATGCCCGATGTTAACTAAAACAGTTGCCGTTTTGCTTTTATCGTGTAACTGGTCCCTGAAAATTTTTAATGCTTCCGTATTTTTCTGAATACCCTCCATTGCTTTGCCCCTTGCAATTTCGATAGCGGCAATATTAACAAGAGTCACAGCTGTGCCTTCCACATTATTAATTTCTTTCTGTAACTGCAGACTTTGATTGTAATTTTCGATAGCAAGATCGTAGTTCCCTTTTT
>CAZRNW010000430.1:0-2069 GCA_964601535.1 uncultured Flavobacteriaceae bacterium | reverse complement strand
AGGGATTGTGGTTTTGTCGTAAATTTCATTTACAATTTCTAAGGCTTTATTATTGTAAACCGACCACTCATCAATATCAGGTATCCATTCTGCCACCAAAAGATAATTTCTTATGCGGGCTGTATCTGAAGTTAATTTCGGAATCAGGTTCTTTAGCGAGTCAATCTGCTTTTGCTCCTGAGAAAAGAGCAAGATGCCGGAAAGCAAAAAAATAAATATGACAAAAAAGAGTTTTTTCATTTCAAAAAAAATCCCGCCAATCATACATTCAGAGAGGCGGGATAAAATTCAATTTTTTAATTAAGCTTTTACACTTGCTCTGATGATGTTCAAAGCACCACCGGCTTTAAACCACTCAATCTGCTGCTCGTTTTAGCTGTGGTTAACTTTAATTTCATCTTTGCTTCCGTTATCGTGATTTAACACTAATGTTAATTGCTTGCCCGGAGCAAAAGCAGTTAAACCGATAATATCAATCACATCATTTTCCTGAATCTTATCGTAATCAGCTTTATTGGCAAAAGTTAATGCCAGCATGCCTTGCTTTTTCAAATTTGTTTCGTGGATACGTGCGAATGATTTTACCAATACGGCACGTACACCTAAATGACGGGGTTCCATCGCAGCATGTTCGCGTGACGAACCTTCACCATAGTTCTCATCACCTACAACAATACTACCAATGCCCTGTGCTTTGTATGCACGCTGCACCAAAGGAACACCTTCGTAAGCACCAGTCAGTTGATTTTTTACTGAATCTGTTTTTTCGTTAAACGCATTCACGGCACCAATCAACATGTTGTTAGAAATATTATCAAGATGTCCGCGGAATTTTAACCATGGTCCGGCCATAGAAATATGATCCGTGGTACATTTTCCTTTTGCTTTGATTAATAATTTTAATCCTTTCAAATCAACACCTTCCCAAGCTGAGAATGGATCTAATAATTGTAAACGCTTAGAAGCTTTATCAACTAACACTTGTACTTTACTTCCATCAGCTGCGGGCGCCTGATAACCCGCATCTTCAACAGCAAAACCCTTTTTAGGTAATTCGTCACCGAAAGGCGGATCTAATTTTACTTTCTCACCTTTTTCGTTTGTCAAATAATCTGTCAGCGGATTAAAAGTCAGATCACCTGCAATCGCTAAAGCAGCTACCATTTCAGGTGATGCAACGAAAGCATAAGTATTAGGATTTCCATCTGCACGCTTCGCGAAATTACGGTTGAAAGAATGCACAATGGTATTTTTTTCTTTTTTCTCGGCACCAACGCGATCCCACATACCTATACAAGGACCACAAGCATTTGTAAACACAACAGCACCTACTTCATCAAACACTTTTAAGAAACCATCGCGCTCGATAGTGTAACGGATTTGTTCAGAACCAGGATTAATCATGAATCCTGCTTTTGCTTTTAATCCTTTTGCAGAAACCTGTTTTGCTAAAGACACTGCGCGTGAAATATCTTCATAAGAAGAGTTAGTACAAGAACCTATCAGTCCAGCCTGAATTTTTAATGGCCAGCCATTCTTCTCTGCTTCTTCTTTTAATTTTGAAATTGGAGTAGCTAAGTCCGGAGTAAAAGGACCATTCACATGCGGTTCTAAAGTAGAAAGATCAATTTCAATTACTTCATCAAAATATTTTGCCGGATTTGCATATACTTCCGGGTCTCCTGTTAAATGTTCTTTAATTTTATTTGCTGCGTCTGCGATATCAGCGCGGTTAGTAGCACGCAAATAACGCTCCATACTTGCATCGTAACCAAATGTAGAAGTTGTTGCACCAACTTCAGCACCCATATTACAAATAGTTCCTTTTCCTGTACAACTTAAATTGATTGCGCCTTCACCAAAATATTCAATAATTTTATCGGTACCGCCTTTTACAGTTAAAATACCTGCTACTTTTAAAATAACATCTTTCGCACTCGCCCATCCGTTTAATTTACCGGTTAATTTAATACCGATTAATTTCGGCCATTTTAATTCCCAAGGTAAACCTGCCATTACATCGCATGCATCAGCACCGCCAACACCAATCGCAATCATACCTAAACCGC
>CAZRNW010000429.1:0-3837 GCA_964601535.1 uncultured Flavobacteriaceae bacterium | reverse complement strand
TCGTTTATATAAGGAATAATATCTATAAATCTTCTAATATCATAAAAGCGCTCTGCAAGCTTATCATAAACTTCGACAGGATCGGCATGTATCCGCGCATATTCCTCATCAACAATACCTGTTGCTAAAGCAACTTGCCCTAGCGCGCAGGCACAAAGATTTCCATTATCATCTACACCAAATAAACTACTCCTTAGTGCCGGATAGCGGGCATTACGGAGAATATTAGTAATCTTCTTAATAAGTGTACTACTAGACATAGTTTTCCTCTATATACTGATCAATTTGCGTAATCACCGCTTCAAAATATTTGGGCGTTTCTTCAAACGAGGCTGTTTTGGTCTGTGAGTTTAAACTATCGTTTCTAGATGGAATTCTCTCTAATATACTTCGATATTCAGGAAATCTCGCATAAATAGCATCGTAAATGGACTTATCATCTGATCCTGTTGCTAATTGTCGCGCTTCTTCTTCAGTAGTTATTCCAGTGGCTAAAGCAATTTGCCCTAATGCACAAGCACAAAGATTATCATCTTTATCTACTATAAAAAGCCTACTTCGAGCATACGGGTATCGAGCGTTTCGAAGAATGCTATAAATCTTGTTCTTAAATGAAAGAATATCCATTATACACTCACCTTACTATCATTGTGTAGTAAATAATCCAGCGGAGTAGTTGCAGTAGATTCTGTTTCCGACTTTAATTCGCGCAAAATATCTACACTTTTAACTAAGCCATCCTCCTTAAAAGAACTATCTTTAGGAATAGCCCATTCTTGATGGGGCTCATTATCTTTTAGCCCCCAACAATTATCGGTACAAAAGGTATCAATTAATGATGCAATACCCTTTTGCTTTGTACCATCTAAAAAGGTAACTTCAACAAGATATGCTGTCATACTTTAACTCCATTAAAATTTTGTTTGAGCAGAGCAATCTTACTTAATACTTCCTCTAGTTCTTCCTCAGACATTTTCTCAAGTTTAATAGCAATATCACTAGAGGCAATACTACTAATAAGAACATCGGCAGAAATGCTACTTACAAAAGCTTCTAGTGCCGGTGTTACTAATTGCTCCCTTGAAATTTCTCCACTACTATTTAATCTATGATATTGGTCAGGACTTCTACTCGATTTCCTGCCACGTTTTCCTGGTACAACTGTTATACCACGATGCGTACATAAAGAACCGAAACTTGTACACTCTCCAGGTTTATCTGATCCATGCCATGATCTATTAGTTTTCTGTTGTGCAAGTACCTGACTCACATATTTGAAATTTTTAAGAATTCCTAAAGCCGTTAAAACATTCGTTCGAATATCCCCAGATAAAGGCGTAGGCAATTCATCAATAAAATCCGCTAGATGAATGGCTGCCATGCCATCCATATAATTTGAAGTATCGTCAAATTTTGATATGTCAGATAAAGCGTCTTTAACAATTTTCTCTTTAACTTTAGGAATATCTACAACATATAATGCTCCAGCCTTACTTGAAAAATTCAAACGACAACCATTTGCTGCAAAGATTGCTCCATATGGAGTTACAGGTATCAACCGTACTATTGCTCCTTTTTAGAGTCAAGTAATAGGGCTATTACAATTATTATTACTAATAGTTCCATTATTCAGAATCATCACGCTTATTACTTTTAGAGGCTTTCTTTTCTAGTAGTGGAAGAACAACAGACTTCAAGCCTCTACCATTAATTCTCATCATGGTTTTTCTTTTAGAAACCTTTTTTGCTCGCTCCTTTCCTTTGTATTCTATATCTTCATATTCTTCATACACTTTTATTCATCACCTAATCATTATACTTAAACATCTTATCTAAAATATCTAAAGCCCTAGCCTTTAATTTGTCGTCGTAATTAGTTACGTTAAGGGTATTTTCATAGATTGATTTCCCCCAAAGTCTTTCTATAGGAAGTTTATCGTATATTCTAAATAGTGTTTTATAGTCGGTAGCAAAATAACCTATTATAGTACTTACAGAATACCTATAAGTATGATCCAAAGCGACTACTATTTGTATAGCCTCTTTAGAATAAAGAGACCTTTCTGTTATGTCATGTAAATGTTTCATAGATTGAAATCTTTATATTTTATTTTAGTAATTATTCTATCCCCGTTGCGCGCAAATAAAGGAATTGAAGGAGTTCCTACATATCCCTCTTTATTAGCGTTTCCAATATGTGAAATACTTGTTAAACCCTTTTGCACGACATTAATCATTTCAGAAAGGGTTGCTATACCCTCAAGGGGAACGACCTCTAAACCTAACTTATTTCCAATATCTGTTACATTATCATATGAAAGCCAAAAGTTTCCAATCTTTACATCAAATAAAATAAACTTCTGTTCAGATGAATAGTTTCCTCCACCTTTTTGGATACCAGCACCATAGCCTTCACCATAAAGACAGACGTTTCCTTCGCTCCCAAAAAGATTGAAAAACGTATATCCAAATAAATGCTCATTAAGCCAATTTACAAGTTTATTGGGAAGTTGAGCATTATCGGTACGTCCCCCATACCTAACGTCCGTTCCATCCCACATGATACGAATATTTGTGCCATCAATTTTTTCTGTCCAGAGCCAAGGATTATCTTTTAGATATTCGAATTCCGGGCGTGCAAATTCTCCTAGGATAAATTTACCTTTTGTATCACGCTTATATACAGAATCTATTTTATGGTACTCTTTCACACTATTTCCTAACATAGATTACATTCTTTAGGCAAATCATGCATAGGGCAACTAGGTAGAGCCAGTAAATGCTCCATAGTATCTGGACAACTACTACCAATAACTGCCACGAGTAAGTTACAACTAGTTATAACAAAAACATATTTTTTAATATACATATCCTGGACTTGATGTTTAATATTATCCCTAGTTGTTATAATCGTTTTTAACATGAAATTACTTAAACTTATTACGCAAATATTGTGAAAAATATGGATTAGGCGAACTTCCAAATTCAGTAAAGTTTTTTGATTCCTGTGCTCGAATATATGTTAAAGCCTCTATATAAGACATTCGCCGCTCTATACATAAATGATAGATAAGCATGGTAGGGCTTCTAGATATACCTGCGGCACATTTAATAAGAATGTTATCTCTTTTAGAAGGGAATTGTGTTTCCCACCCTTTTAGAATCTCATGGCCGGTTTCTAGCGCGCTATCTAGATTTACGTTAAATTCATCATCCCTCATCGCAAGCGGAATATATTGCATTTCATATGTACTCGCTTGCTGCGAGATAAATTCTCTACTACTTTGCATAGATTCCCAATCAGCGGGGTGCCATTGTACATCAAGTATTGCTTTAATATTATAATGAGATAAAAAACTTAGATTTTTGGGAACCTGTGTCCAGCCACCAGAAAGATAAAACTTATCTATCTTTCTAAAATTAGAAAGCATCATAAAAATCTATGTCTCTTACTGATTGCCCCCTGTAGCCTAGTCTCTTATTACAATAAGGGCATAGGACTTCATAAACGATAACACCAGTAATATTTAATTGAGCCTCTTTTTCGATGAATCCTTCAGAGGCATGGCCCATAAGTATACACAATAATCGTTCAACAAGGCGAGTAAATCTATTCATACTTAAAAAACTCTTCCACCCAAATAGGCTTCTGTAAATCACTTCTCGTAGTATAGAAGACCTTCTTAAATTGAAGCTTCTGTAAAATAGACCAACAATTTTCACATGGTCGGGCAAGAATAGAGGCTACCTCTGTTTGTGCATAATTGATAATAACTGCACCCTTTAATCTGCGAATATTAACTTTTTCTAAAGCATGAACTTCAGAATGGACAGTCT
>CAZRNW010000428.1:0-3842 GCA_964601535.1 uncultured Flavobacteriaceae bacterium | reverse complement strand
AGCAGTTGCTTCAGCAGCTTTTTTTACTTTTTCTTCTTTAAAAGCACGTTGCTTCATAATTTCGGCATGCATTTTTTTAGCACCTTCAGTAGCTAAAACTGCTGCACCGCGCGGGATTAAAAAGTTACGGCCGTAACCCGGACGAACTTTTACAAGGTCATCTGCGAACCCCAAACCTTTGATATCTTGTTTTAAAATAACTTCCATTGTAATGTTTTTAAAATATTATTACTTCATTAAATCGGCCACATAAGGCATTAATGCAATATGACGAGCACGTTTTACGGCTTGAGCCACTTTGCGCTGGTATTTTAATGATGTACCGGTTAAACGGCGCGGTAACAATTTACCTTGCTCATTCACGAACTTCAATAAAAAATCTGGGTCTTTGTAATCGATATATTTAATACCACTCTTTTTGAAACGGCAGTATTTCTTTCTTTTTACCTCTGCAGTCGGTGGATTTAAAAAACGTATTTCTTTATTATTTGCCATTTTTCTTTTCTTTAAAAATTAATTATTAAGCGTTAGCTGATTCTTTCTTTTTAGTTTTCGCTTCAGCCACTTTACCACGGCGTTTCTCGCTATAAGCAGCAGCGTGCTTATCAAGAGCCACAGTTAAGAAACGCAATACGCGCTCATCACGTTTGTAAGCTACTTCTAATTCACTTACCATAGTTTCAGATGTTCCGCTGAATTCAAGTAAATGATAGAAACCGGTTGTTTTTTTCTGAATCGGATAAGCTAACTTACGTAAGCCCCAATTTTCCTCGTTAATAACCTTTGCTCCCAAATCGGTGAGGGATTTTTTAAATTTTTTTGCGGCCTCCTTTGCCTGATCATCAGACAAAACGGGAGTTAAAATGAAGACCGTCTCATAGCGTTTTTCCATTGCTTATTTTTCCTTTAATTTTTATTAGGGCTGCAAATATACGAATATTGTTGAAATTCAAAAAATTAGACCTCCTAAAAATTCATGGTTTTTGAACTTTCCGTAAAGTCTCAAGCCACTCATTTTCAGTGATTTCTGAGCCAAAGGCAAGGTAATTGTAAACCAGGTCATAAATATGGTTCATTTCGGGTAATTGTTTCGCTGTAACTGTAGTGAATTTCGCCTTATTACCTATGAACTGAATTTCTTCGAATGTGTGGCGCGACAACACTTTAAAAAAACTGCTGTTGTTTTTATACTTTCGGTAAACAGGAAATTGTATATCTTCAAAAGCCATTATGCACGCGTTTCTATATCAGGTAGCCCAATATTTAGAGCAAAACTACAAAGAAAATTTGGACCAAATCTGTATTGTTTTGCCCAATAAACGCGGGGCGCTTTTCTTAAAAAATCATTTAGCAAAGGTTTACAAAAAAACAATCTGGCTCCCAACCATTATTTCGGCTGAAGATTTTATTTCAGAATTATCCGGATTACAAAATTTAGAAGATGTTGATTTAATATGCCGACTTTATGAGAGCTATAAATTTGTTTATGCCGAACAAGCAGAGTCCTTTGATTCATTCGCTAAATGGGGAAATTTAATTCTGCAGGATTTTAACGAGATTGACAGATATTTAGCGGATGCAATTGCGCTTTATCAGAATTTAAAAGAGATTAAAGAAATTGAGAACTGGAGTTTATCGCAGGAAGAATTAAGCGAGTTTCAGATTAATTACATCAATTTCATGAAACAATTGGGTAATATGTATTCGCATTTTACCAATGAACTTTTGAAAAAAAGGGAAGGCTATCAGGGATTAAGTTACAGGGAAGCAGTGAGGAATTTTGAAAATAATCCTTACATAAATAATTTTTCTAAAATAGTTTTTTGCGGATTTAATGCTTTGAACGCTGCTGAGACAAAAATTTTCTCAGGATTGTGTACCTCCGGAAAAGCCGAGATTATTTGGGATGCAGATAAGTATTATCTTGAAAACCCGGCGCAGGAAGCCGGTTTGTTTTTAAGGAGGAATTTCAAGACTTTCATTGATAAAAACACAAATTTCATCGGCGATTATTTTTCAGGAGAAAAAAATATTGACGTGATAGCTGTTCCCAAACAAATGGGACAATCACAAACGGTGAGCAATATTGTGAAGGATTTGCTGGAAAAAGGTGTTGCTCCCGATTCAATCGCGATTGTTTTGGCTAATGAGAAATTATTGTGGCCGGTATTAAAAATGCTGCCGGAAAGTGTACAGTATGTAAACATTACGATGGAGTATCCTATAAAATATACTTCACCTTATAATTTCATGGATTTGCTTCTGAAAATTCAAACAGATTATGAGAAGCAGCAGAAAAAACAAAAGCATATTTATTATCAGGATTTTTTAAGCGTATTGCGGCATCCGTTTTTTAAGGATTATTCCGCTATGTTAGGCCTGAAGAAAACAGATGAAATCATTAACCGCATACTCGATAAGAATTACGCATTTATAACAGATAGTTTATTGAGCGATTTGTTCGCAGGCGATTATGAAAAAATAAACCATTTATTTAAACCATGGTCAAGCGCAAAGGAAGCGGTTGACGTTTTGGGAGATTTACTAAAGAAAGTAAAAGGATATCATTTAAGTACTGAATTAAATAATTACAAAAGCATTGAACTCGAATATTTAGAAGTGCTGATAAAGAATTTTAACCGTGTAAGTGGTTTTGTGAATGATTATAAATATTTCGATACGCTTAAATCATTTAAGATTTTGTTCAATCAGATTGTCGGCTCGTGTTCTGCTGCATTTATTGGCGAACCTCTGCGCGGCATTCAGATTATGGGAGTTCTGGAAACACGGACACTCGATTTTGAAAATGTTATTTTTGTCTCAGTAAACGAAGGTGTTCTTCCATCAGGAAAATCACAAAATTCATTTATCCCGAATGATTTGAAAAGATATTTTGGTTTGCCTTTGTATAATGATAAAGACGCGATTTACTCTTATCACTTTTACAGATTACTCCAAAGAGCCGGAAATATTTTTATCACCTACGATACAGAAACTGATACATTTGGAAAAGGAGAAAAAAGCAGATTTGTGAGTCAGCTGCAATTAGAATTGGCTGAATACAACAAAAAAATAAATGTTAAGGAAAAAATTGGTGTGGGGGAATTAAAACCTGCCGGAACTGATTTTGGAATTAGAATTACTAAAAACACTGAATCGCTCGGGAAGATTTTCAAAAAAGCGACCGTCAATGATAAATATTCCGGTTTATCGCCCTCCTCATTAATTTCATTTAAAGATTGCAGTCTTAAATTTTATTTCAGATACGGGGCCGGATTAAAAGAATCGGTTGAGTTGGAAGAATCTGCAGAGGCGAACACATTAGGTTCGATTTTGCATGAATCATTGGAGGCTTTGTATTTGCCATTTGTAAGTAAGAACATTACTTCAATAGATATTAAAGATTTAAAAAAGAAAATTTCCGAAACGGTTGAAAATAAATTCCTGAATTATTTTTCAAAATCGGAAGCATTTCAGGGGAAAAACCTCTTGCAGCAAAGTGTTTTAAAAGTTTATGCAGGTAAATTATTGGATTATGATAATACTTTCATAAGGGAATTAAACAAGAAAGATTTGACGATTGTTGCTTTGGAAAAGGAGTTGGAAACCTCAATAGCAATAAATATCAATAATAAACCAACTCCAGTTATTATTAAAGGCAAGGCTGACCGGATTGACAGGGCAGGGGATATCTTACGCGTGATAGATTACAAAAGTTCGGTTCACAAAGATGATAAATTTGAATTTAAGGGATTTGATGAATTGTTCAGTGATAAAAAGTATGATAAAATGTTACAGTTGTTTTTGTATGCATGGATGGTTTACAAAAATAATCTGGCCAA
>CAZRNW010000427.1:0-3848 GCA_964601535.1 uncultured Flavobacteriaceae bacterium | reverse complement strand
GGGAACCCGGCGAGTTTACTTTAAACAGTTTGGATTTCTCTTATTTTGATTTGGATAAAAAGAAATACGTTACCATTCCTTCCCCTGAATTAAAAATAACTGTTACGCCCGGTGATGGAAAAAGTAATGCGGCGGCTCAGGTGTTCGACCATTTAAAACAGGAAATCAAAGAAACGGAAAATGATATCCGTTATATTAAGTCAGGTAATTTTGAATTGCAAAAGAAAGATTCTGAATTTTTTAATTCATCGCTACATTTATTTTTGATGGCGTTTCCTCTTATTTTATTTGCAGGAGGTTTAAGCTACCGTGCTTATTACATTAAGCAAAACAGTGATGTTGTTGCATTAAAAGGAAGAAAAGCAGCCAGTTTTGCGAAGAAACAATTAGTGAATGCGGAGAAACAAATGAAACAAAATAACAAAGAGGCTTTTTATACTGAGGTTACAAATGCGTTAAACAGTTATTTAGGAAATAAGTTTAATATTCCGGTGGCGGATTTATCGAAAGATAATATCACAAAAGAGTTGCAGTTACGTCAGATAAAAGCAGAAACTCAGATTAAACTATTCGACACCATTAATCAGTGCGAATATGCTAAATACGCTCCCGGTGCAGTAAGCGGCGATTTGCAAATGGTTTATAATAGTACGGTTGAATTAATTTCATCTATTGAAAGTGAATTGAAGAATGTTTAAGAGCAGAAACATATTAAGTTTAGTGCTGGTGTTATTAAGTGTAACAGCTCTGCCAAACGATCTGCTTTTAAAAGGAGAGAAGGCTTACAGTCAGAGGGAGTACAAAAAGGCCATTCAGGCTTATGAAGATTTATTGAAGGAAGGTTACGTTTCTTATCAGTTGTATTATAATTTAGGTAATGCTTACTATAAAAACCATCAGTTAGGCAAAGCGATTTACAATTATGAAAGAGCTAAAAAATTAAATCATACCGATGAGGATGTAAAAAACAACTTGACTTTAGCTTATACCAAAACCATCGATAAAATTGAAGTAAAAGAAAATTTCTTCATCAGCGCGGTAAAAACAAATGTGCTAAGTAGTTTTTCCACCACCACCTGGGCATGGATGAGCATAGGTGCTTGTACACTCTTCTTTTTATTTATGTATTTGTTTATAGCGGGACCCAATGTGTTTATTCGCCGCCTTTCGTTTTTTGTTTCACTGGTTTTAATTATCAGTTTTTTTATAGTTTATTTCCTTGGTAATTCAGCGAAAAATGCAAAAGAACAAAACGATTTCGCTATTATCACTGCCACTGAGACAAAAGTATATACCGAACCTACATCAACAGCCACTTCCAAATTTGGTTTGCATGAGGGAACACGGGTTCGCATAGTTGAGTTAAATGCAGACTGGATTCTCATTAAACTCGAAAATGGCAATGAAGGCTGGCTGCGTTTAAGTGACGTTGGGGTTTTCTAGCCGCAAATAGCACGAATGTTCACGAATTTTATTATTTTCGTATTGGTATGCGTACATTCTTTCTCCTTATACTTACTTCTTACACCTTTGCCTCTTATTCACAGAACGCAGATTTACGTATTTTAAAAAGCATCAATAAAACGGATTATAAAGCGTGGGATGAAAGCATGCGCATTACTTCAGATGGAGTTTATCCTTTTATGGGAATAGCGCCTGTAGCGCTTTGGATTACAGGTTATGTAAATAAAGATGAAAAACTAAAACGTGATGGTGTTAAAACTGTAATAGCCATTGGCGCGAACGTGGCGATTATGTATGGATTAAAAGAAGCGGTTCGTCGTCCTCGGCCTTTTGTTTCTTATCCCGATGATATTATTTTACGCCAAAAGACTTCCGGTTTTTCTTTTCCATCCGGACATACCTCATGTGCTTTTGCAACAGCCACTGCTTTGACATTGAGTACAAAAAAATGGTATGTTGGCGTTCCTGCTTTTACTTATGCAGGATTTGTTGGTTATTCACGGATGCGTTTAGGCGCGCATTACGGAAGCGATGTATTGGCAGGAATAATTATTGGCGTCGGCAGCAGTTTAATGACATGGCAATGCGATAAATGGATAAATGGAAAATAGTTGGGAGTTAATAGTTCGGAGTTGGGAGTGGCCGGTTATAGTTTTAAATCTTTGAATCTTTAAATTTTGAATTTTAAATGATACAGCGGATAAGTTTTTTTACGGTAGGCGTCTCCAATCTGGAAGCAATGCGTGATTTCTATAAAGAAAAATTCGGCTGGGAAACCATGAAAGATAGTGATGGCATCGTGTTTTTTAAATTGAATGGATTTATTTTGGGCCTGTATCCAAAACATGAGTTGGCTGAAGATATTGGGGTAAGTGACGATGGTAAAGGATTCAAACAATTTACCATGGCAATAAATATGAATTCAGAAAAAGAAATTGATGATTTATTCTCCGACTTTAAAAAGAAAGGCGTAAAGATAATTAAAGCACCCGAAAAAGTTTTTTGGGGCGGATACCGAGGTTACGTTGCAGATATTGAAAATAATTATTGGGAATTTGCTTTTAATCCGTTTTTGAAGTTAGATAAGGATGGGAATGTGGATTCGCACAAATAATAGAATTTCCGAATGTGACGATTTGGCAATGAATCTTTTGAGTTAACCTTATTAATTTAACCTAGAAACCCGAAACCCGAAACCCGAAACCCGAAACCCGAAACCCGAAGCCCGAAGCCCAGAAACCCAGGAACAATTTGAAACCATTTCTCCGCATATTAATCCTTACTTCGATTCTGTTAAAGGGATTCTCCCAAAACCCATATGTAATAGTTTTAGGAATTGCACAGGATGCCGGCTATCCGCAAATGGGATGCGAAAAAGAATGTTGTAACAAAGCCTGGAAGAATGATTCTTTGAAAAAATTTGTGGTTTCTCTTGCTTTGGTTGATCCTCAAACTAAGCATTGGTGGTTGTTTGAAGCGACACCTGATATTAAAGAACAATTACAGTATTTTAAAACATTGACCAAAGGAGAATATTCTTATTTGCCTTCCGGAATTTTTTTAACGCATGCACATATCGGTCATTATACCGGACTGATGCAGTTAGGCAGAGAAGTGATGAATACAAAAGAACTTCCTGTTTATGCTCTTCCTAAAATGAAAAAGTTTTTAGAAAACAACGGACCTTGGAGCCAGCTCGTAACTTTAAAGAATATTTCGTTGGTAGAAATGGATACATTAGCAATTTATTTGCAAAGAGGAGTTTTTGTGAGTGCCTTTAAAGTTCCCCATCGTGATGAATACTCTGAAACTGCAGGATTTGAAATTTCAACAAGCAAAGCGACTTATTTATTTATACCTGATATCGACAAATGGGAGAAATGGAATAAAAGCATAATTGATGAAATAAAAAAAGTAAGTTATGTATTTCTGGATGCAACTTTTAATACCATTGATGAAATAAAGAATAGAAAAATAGAGGAGGTCCCGCATCCTTTTGTCAGCGAAACTATGGATTTATTTAAAAACGAAAGCAAAGAAACTAAATCAAAAATTCATTTCATCCACTTCAATCACACTAATCCTGTTATGTGGAATAAGGACGCTAAACAAAAAGTTTTGGAGCAGGGGTTTAAAGTGGCAGAGCAGGGTGGGAGGTATTAATTCTCTGTCATTCCTTGACTAATTTTCTTGAGGAATAAAATCCATAATTGTCAATGAGTTCTATTAAGTAAATACCAGGTTGCAAAGAACGGATATCAATTTCAGGATTATTAGTTTCAATCTTCAATCTAACAAGTTCTTTTCCTAATATATCTCTTATAACGACGGTTTTTATTGCAACTCCCTCGTAATTTGTAATGAAAAGCTTTTCGGAAGCAGGG
>CAZRNW010000426.1:0-3850 GCA_964601535.1 uncultured Flavobacteriaceae bacterium | reverse complement strand
CGTCGATGGTGTCAACGTATCCTTTTTTCTTCTGTTTTTCCCATTTAGCTTGAGCCTCTTTTTCAGCTTGCTGATAAGCCGTAGTAGCGTTCTTTTTTCCAGGATTCTTTCCTTCTAAAATAACATCTTTTGTTTGTTGTGGACTAAGAGTACCTATTTGACCATATTTAGTATAGATGGCACCTACTGTCACTCCACCTTCGCCAACTTCTGCGAAAGACTCAATAGTCCAATACTGCATTGCTCCAGTGGAAGTCTTTTTATAAAGTGTAGGGAATGTTTTCATTATTTACTCCCGTGAATTTGAGCAATTCGTTCAGACAAATACTGTCCAGCTGTTTTTCCTGGAGCAAGTATTGTGTGACTATGAGGATGTACAAACAAAGGCATGGAAACACGGTCTTGCGTGTTATTTTCAGGATTAATCACTCGGTGAGTAGTAGATTTATATTTACCGCCAGATGCTAACTGCATCATATCGCCTATATTTACTACAATTGAGTTCTCTTCATGGGGAACATCAAACCATCTTCCATTCTTATCCATAACTTGAAGTCCAGGAGCAGAAGCGGCAACTAGAAGAGTAATATAGTTGATATCTTCATGAGCTGCTGCACGAACAGCGCCAGGCTCAGTACTGAAATCCATAGCAGGATAGTAAAGTGATCGAATAATCGTGTTATCCGATTGATAGCAGTCGTCAACGTAATTTGTATATTCTCCATCTTTTCTATTTTCATCATCAATCACACGCAAAATTTTTCCAGCAACATCTTCCAATTGATGAAATAAATAAAGAGTGTCTTGCCAAACAAGAGCTGGCATAGATTGCCCTGGTTTCCAGTGAAAATATTCTTTAAGATCTGCAACTTTGGCTCCAACAGCTTTTTCTGTTTTGATGCCTTTATAGCCCATATTTGGATCTTTTTGATTTGTAAACAAATTTTTCATAAATTGATCTTCTAGAAAAAATTGTCTCCAACCTTGCTGAGCACTACGAATTAGTTCGTTAGCGATTCCATGGTTAGTAACAACGACAAATCCTGTATTTTTAATAGAATCAATCAAATCTTTTTCAAAACTATTAGACCTTAAATCTGCTACTTTTACTTCCATTTGAGCCTCCTCTTAATCTTATATAAGTATAGGACATTGATAATAAGAACGCAAGAGGAAATATGGGCAAAAACATACTTGAACAAATTATTGAGTTAATAATGGGTATTTTAGGTAAAAAAGTATCTGATTCAATTCCAGCTCAGCCTAAAATAGATCCTATCGTCGTGAAGCCAGAAATAAAAGCTTCTGAAGAGCCTATAGATTGGTCAAATCCAAAATCTAAGGTAGCTCCACGATTCTCCGTAGGAGAAGCTTTGACCCTTCAATCTTGGGGAGTCATGCATGCTCCTTCTGAAGATGAAAAAACAGCTATAATCGGTATTGCACAAAAAGTAAGCAAGGCTGGAGACATTTTAGAACAAATAATTGGACGCAAAGTGTCAATAAATGTTAACGCTTTTATGCGTCCAGAAAAGGCTAATATCCCAGGATCTAAATGGAATGGGATGGATTACAATCGGTATATCTACGAAACTCAAGTTTGGAAGAATTTAACGCTTGAAGAAAAGGCCAAAAAGACTGTACCTAAGTCGCCACACAGAACTGGCCATGCTATTGATTTTTATGTTGTAGGATTTGACGGTAAAGAAAAATGTGCTCAAATTAGACAAATGCTTTTACCACATCTAGAAGAGCTTGGCCTTAGAATGGAAGATATTGATGGCAACTGGATTCACTTGGACGATCTTCCAGTCGTTAATAAAAGATTCTTTAAAATCTAGATTTTCTGGATTCTTGAGCTTCCATAGCGTCAAATTGCTGTTTTAACCGTTTCATTTTAGCATCCTCTACGGAACCAAATAATCTTATTAGTGAATCGGTGTCAAGCCAATAGTCTTGCCATTCTACTATCGCATCTCGCACGTTAGTTATTAAAACATCAAATTCTTCCTCTGTCATATTCGCCTCATCGTGGATTCGCACATGTGTCAATTACGTCTAATCCGTAATCTTTCGACATGGGTTTTTGAACAATAAAGTGCTTAAAACATTTGTCTGCCGAAATCGTAAAAGCTTCTTCCCAAGTCTCTTTTTTAACTTTAATCTCTAGAGTATTTGCGCCAAGCTTGTATTTAAAAGTGAAATCTTTAGCTTGAACCGTACTACAGAGTAGTACAAAAATTATAGATTTCATGTTATCTCCTAAACAGTAGCCGCTTTTTTGGTCTTAAAAAATTCGACCTTATATCCTTGTTCATCTGGCATACTCAATGTGTAAGAAATTTTATACTTCATATTTAAAGAATACTAAACATGTGAACATAAATCAATAAAATAGTTGGCGTTATCCTTGGCCTCTAGACGATCATCGAGAAACGATGAATGGGGTTCGAACCCATGTCTCCGCCGTTAACTAATAATTACAATAATTTCAATTTACCAGTGATTTGATCTATAAGATCTACTGGAGCTGGTCCAATACCGACCGCTGTAAGCGTTCCAGGCTCAACTTCAGTATGTCCTGCGTCGCGAACTAAAGAAACTGGAAAATTTGTATCAGCAGCCTTAAAAATATTTAGAAGTTCTTCTTCAGAATCTACAGAAACGCATATTTTTGTTTGACCATTATTTAGCCATTCTTTCTGGACTTCTTTTGAAGCTTTTAAATACGCCATAAGAGAAGCGTGAGAGCCCTGGGCTACCATTTTACCTTTTCGCATATTTAGATCTTTTCTAATTACAATAACTTGTTTCATAATCTCCAAAATTGTTACAAAAGTGTAGCCGGTTTCGCCAAAACCATGTCCCTCACGGCGGCTCGTTTTAGGGGACTACGCTGTACCGTTTCCACGTTCTGCCAGACCCCTTCTTTCGAAGGTATTTATCTAACTTGCTTGCAGATTAGCTACAGAATCAATATATCATTATTTTTAATAAATGCAACAGATATTTTACGTGACGTAAAATCAGCTATTTACGTTTTTGCAAATAACTTTTATAAATTTATAAATATGGTTTGTAAAAACGTATCTACTTGAAATCGTAGCGTTTTTTGATTTCGCCATTGACAGAGATCACGATGCAAGAAGCTTTGCCCTTGAATTCATCCACGTTTGTCGTCACAGAAATATGCGGACGGAATGAGGCATACTTGTATTCGGCTACTTCTTTGAGCTTTTCGAGAAGATCTTTATAGGGATCGCCGCCAGAAAGGAAGAGGACCGGCTGAGCGTGTTTGCCTAATTGACCAGCATCTTTAAACTCTAGTTCGTGAGCTTTTACGTCACCATCGAAATACTTGTCCATAACGGATTTGATTTCTTCGTATTTGCTTACGTCATCTGTAGCAAAATGAGAACAATGAAGGATATCGTGCAGATCGCATCCATCGAAAAGGATAAGCGTGAAAATACTATCTTTTCCGGCGTTTTTGTTCATCGGATCGGCAGAAGCCAGTCGAGGCTTGATTCCACCAATTGAAGCTAGAGCTTTTTCGATATTCAAAGATTTATTGAGGGCCATAACCTGGCCGATAGCCTTGATCTCACCTTTAGTAAGATTTGGCATACGTTTCGCCATGAAAGACTCGAACTGCTCTTTTTTCGACCAAGAATTATAATCCTGTTCAGCGCGAGTAAGCCATTTTGATTTCTTGATCTGCTTCAGTTCTTTAGACTGATCTTTAGCTTCTTCTTTGAGCTTCTCTTTTGTAGGATGTTTCAGAACATCTACAAGATGCTTATGCTCTTGAATGAAATCTTTTTTAGGCATTTTAACATCTTCTTTAGCC
>CAZRNW010000425.1:0-3856 GCA_964601535.1 uncultured Flavobacteriaceae bacterium | reverse complement strand
TACTGGTTACCAGTAGTTTGCCTGCCTGGCATTGGACTTCCAAATGAATAGTAATGTATATTGTATTTCAATAGTTTATGAGAATTTATTATTCAAATTTACTTAAAAACAAGCATTTTTTGACTAGTTAAAAACACTTTTTGAAGGCTCTAATTTCGTTAGTTTATCAAAAACGACATCAGTATGTTGGTCAATATACCCCTGGGCAAACTCAACGTAACGATAAAACTCTTTGCTGTTGGCGGCATGTCCTGATATTTTTCTTACAGCTTGGTCTGGCATGCCATATCTTAACATTGTAGTGATAGCGGTTCTCCGCATAGTATGCGTTGTTATATGATCGGCTAGAGTGTAATGGAGTTTTTTAGTCTTGTTTTTATAAATAACATGCTTTACACCGCGCTTCGTACGGTATTTTATAAGAGGTTCCTTAAAATCTAAGTACGTTGCTAATTGTTTTAAGCAAGTGTTTAGCCATGCGTTACTGTGATGTGGTAAAAGTGTTTTTTGCTTTTTATGATACTTTTTTAAAATCTCAACTGCATAATCAGGTAATTTAATTGTAGTATTTGTTCCGGTTTTTAAAGAGGTAACTTTTAAATAATAAGTATTATTGAAGAATTGTAAATTCTCGGCTTTCAATTTCATTAAATCAGAAAAACGTAAAGCAACAGTACATCCAAAAATAAAAATGTCTTTTACCTTTAATAAATGTTCCGGTAGTTTTGAGTTTAAATCTTTATCAAATATTAAATAATTTAATTGTTCCGGATTTAATACCACAATATCTACTTCTTCGCTAGGAGCATAAAAGCTTTTGTGAAATTCGCCCACCCGCAGATTAAGTTCATTATTTAAATAATTGTAATAAGTACGCAGTCCTTTTATTATTAATCCAACATAATTATCATACAAATCTTTTTTGCGGTACAAATAATCTGTAAATTCATTTAGAAATTTTTTGTAGTACTTTTTCGCTTGTTCTTTTTCTTTGGTTGTTAAATTATTGACAAGGTAAATTTTAATCTCAAAGCCTGTATCGCTCACGAAATCTTTTACCAGATTTTTAATGTAGAAATAATTATCAATAGTTGAGTTTCTGATACGCTTTCCATCTTTTTTAACACGTCTACCTTTAGAGGTATCTTTAATGAGCTTGTCATAAAACTCGAAAAAGGAGTCTTGACCTAAGTATTTTGTTTTTTTTGTAATGCGCATGAAATTATTATTTTGAAATTTTGCAGGAATGAATAGGGTTGTTACCTGAAATAAAATTAATGTAATAAAATCCAGTCGATAATCTTTCAAGATCAATACTATTGATTTTTTCTTTCAATTCGCTTTTTAATACGATCTGACCAAGAGAATTATATACTTCCATTATCAAATTATCAATTACGAAATCGAGCTCAATCGTTAAAAAGCTACAAATAGGATTTGGATAAACATTTATTTGCTGAATTTTGGTTTTACCAGTTCCTAGGGCTGTACAAGCTGATACGGACTGAGTAATTGTTGTAATGTTCGTGCAACCATTTACATCAGTACCTGTAACGGTATAATTTGATGTAATAGTCGGAGAAACGACAATTAAAGATCCGGTACTACTAGTGCTCCATGTGTAAGAATTTGCTCCAGCTGCAGTTAGAGTTGATGTTTGTCCTGTACAAATGAGAGTATTGGATGTAACTGCGTTAATAGTTGGTGTTGGAATTACACTTATGCAAACACTCGCTGAACTTTTACAACCATTAATATCAGTTCCTGTTACAGAATAATTGCATCCGCAAAAAGAAGAAAATAGAAAACAAGGTGATTGTTGAGAGGAAGTAAAAGCACAGGGGCCAATCCAGGTATATGTAGTTGCTCCATTTGCGTATAGGCAACCAGTACTTCCTTCACAAGTGGCAGGGGAGGCAGTCGCAGTAACCACAGGTATAGGATTAACATTCACAATAATTTGTGTCCTTGTAGCACTTATTGTACATGTCTGAGCTTCGGTAAAAAATGTATATGATCCGGTACTTAAAGTTGGAGTGATATACGTGCTACCAGTTGCAATACTTAGGCTTGAACTAGCACTAGAATACCAATTTAACAAACCGCCCCCGGTTATACTTAAGGTAGTTGAATTTCCCGAACAAATATTAAGGTTTAAGGTTGGAGTTGTATTAGTAGGAGGAGGAGGATTAACACAATCTAAAAATTTCACTATGAATCCATCGTAGGGCCCACCATAATTAACTGACTGATGGCAACCCGGACTAATAATTACCGTACTCGTTGCAGAAACATCATTAGTTATTCCGATGATGTAAATATATCCTGATTTGTCTTTTGTACAATTAAAAACTCTTTCTGTACCGGATGCGCCATAATATGTACCCCATAATCTGGTGCCAACAGAATCAAATTTCACAAGGAATCCATCTTCAAGCCCTCCTTGCGTTTGTTGGTAGCTTCCCGCGGTTGCAATTATTGTTCCGGTATTGGTATTCGAATACCCTGCAAAATAAATATTCCTTGATGCATTAGAAAAACAGGATTGAATATATTCATCTCCGGTTCCTCCATAGAATGTGCCCCATAACCTTATTCCTGCCGGATTAAATTTTGCAATAAATCCATCTGTAGTACCAAGTGGGCCTCCATTTGAAGGTTGATGAGAACTGGAAGTTGCTATTGCCGTTCCTTGACTAATTGTAGAACCGCTTATATAGGTATTTCCTGAGTTATCAGTATAACATGAAAGGCCATTTTCAGCCGCTGTACCACCATAATAAGTTCCCCATTGCCTAACCCCATTTGAATTAAATTTCGCGAGAAAAGCATCGCTTATTCCACCGAAAATTGGTTGATGACTACCTGCATTAGCAATTGAAGTACCAGAAGAGGTCTCGGTATGCCCTGTAAAGTAAATATTAATACCGGTAGAATCAATACAACAATCCAGACTATAGTCCATCTGAGCACCTCCATAATAAGTCCCCCATTGCCTAACGCCGGAGGAATTAAATTTTATTAAAAACGCATCTCTTCCTCCGCCATATGATACCTGATGGCTTCCGGGAGTAGAAATTACAGTTGGGTTATTAGACTCAGATTCTCCAACACAATATAAATTTCCGATATTGTCTGTCTTACAGGAAATAATTCCATCATGCATACTGCCACCATAAAGTGTTCCCCATATTCGAATACCCATTGAATCGAATTTCGCAATAAAACCATCGTCATTACCTGCATTAATAGTTTGATGCGCACCTGCAGTAGTCATTACAGCACCAGAAGAAGTAGTTGTTCCAACTATGTAGATTCTTGATGAATTGTCAACATTACAATTCCATGTCATATCAAACCCATTCCCTCCATAATAGGTTCCCCATTGTCTAACTCCTGCTGAATTGAATTTAACCAGATAAGAATCTTCGTTAGCTGCATATGTATTTTGATAAGCTCCTGTAGTTGCAATTAAAGTGCCTGAACTACTTGCAGTTCTTCCTGCAAAATAAACATTATTGGAAGCATCAGTCGAGCTCGTATAAAGATAGTCCATGCCAGTTCCACCATAAAAAGACCCCCAGCTTCTAATTAATGGATCAATAATTAGAGGTAAATCAGGATTAATATTTTCAATTACAAAGCTTACAATGTTTTTATTTACTTCCCATTTCGCCTTAAGTTGCTTTTTGTTTTGGGAAACTATGGGAGCTGCTTCTTTAATTTCACCTAATGGCGAATTGATAACAAGTTCACCTTTATTATTGACAGTAATTAAAGTAGCTCCCTTAACAACTAACTTGATTTGTTTATAATCATGGTTTTTACTTACTAAATAATCATATTTTAAGTTTCC
>CAZRNW010000424.1:2269-3863 GCA_964601535.1 uncultured Flavobacteriaceae bacterium | reverse complement strand
TTTGCAATAAAATCCTTAATGAAACGTGAATCGATACTGCATTTAGAACATAAAAATACATTCGTGATGGATTTCGGAATGTTCTGATATTTCTCGTTACCTTTTAGTAAATGGAATTTAGAAAGCTGTTTATCAGTTTCTGTTCCGTAAATAATATTTCTGTAACGCTCAAAAGTATCAATCTGATTAGAAATATAAATACCACGTTTTTCCAGGCCGCCAATCACTTCTTTAATCTTCATCGCCTCATCATTCGCATTGAGGAAAAAATCAGGGTTATAAGGTGCATCAAAGAAACGGAAAACTAATTTATTGTGGCGGTAAACCATTACACAGAACGCGGAATCTTCAGTGGTGATCTCATAAACCAAGTAGGAGTTCTCGAAACGGAAGTAGTGTTCTTCAAATGTTTTTTGTGATTGGGCAATACCTAATCCGCGGCTGTTAGCGCTGTAGAAAAATAAAATCGCGCGCTGCAAAGAAGTTTTTCCGTAATTGTTAGTTCCCACAAAACAGGTATTTCCGCACAGTTCAATATCCGCGTATTTTACGTTGGTGATATTGATTTCTACAATCCTGTTTAAAATTCTGACGTTTTCCATAGTTATATTTCTTGTTCCTGATTTCTAGTTTCTTGTTATTAGTTATAGATGATTCCCGATCCGCCGGTTTCTTCGTTGCCTTCTTCGTAAATAGCGATGGAATTAATCATATCCAATAAATAAGAATAAGCATCCATCACTTTGTAGCTTTCAGTTTGTTCGTCTTCTAATTCCAAAAACGAATCGCGGGCCATTAAATCACAAATGTCTCGCACCTTGTTCAATAAAGTTTCTGAACGGTACATCGGGATTTTTTGAAGTTTCTGTTTCAAACGCACATTCGCATTACACTCTTCCGAAATTTCGCTTGGACGGAAACGTGAACCAATGGTAATTTTGTTATCCATGCTCGCGAATAAATCTATGATATCAATGTAACGCTCGAAAGTCTCGAGTTTCTTCTCGATGATACTGTTAGCTTCACTGGTTTTAGAGAAATAAAAATAATTATTACCGCGTTCGATGTTGTAACGTATCACATTGAAATAAGCCTGCAAACGATCGAAGTTCTCAGGATTGTTGATGATATCGTACAAGCGTCCCATATTATCTCTCGAGCCATTGCTGGAAATAAAATGTCCACGCGCCATAATGCCAAAAATATCGTGGGTTTGTTTCGGTAAGTTAAAATCTTCTGCTGTCATCGGGTTTCGTGTTTAGTGTTTCGGGTTTAATGTTTCGGCTTTCTGTTGTTTCTGTTGTTTCTGTTGTTTCGTGTTCGTATTATCTATTCGTACTTCGTCAATCGTACTTCGTACTTCTTAGGCTGCCTTCTTTTTCTTTTTATCTTTCTCTTCAGTTATCGGTAAAATCACCGTATAGCCTAATCGCTTTTTCTTTTGTGTTTCGTCTTCGTATTCAAAATAATTTAAACGGTATCTGAAATCCAATTCTTTCTCATATTCCATAGCAATCTCAACGAACAACGATAAGCGGTCTTCAAATTTTACTTCTCCAATTGCTTTCGGAAATTTGTATTCCATCAGATATTC
>CAZRNW010000424.1:0-2259 GCA_964601535.1 uncultured Flavobacteriaceae bacterium | reverse complement strand
CGGTCAACTAATTTTTCTGTATCGAGTTTTATCTGGTTATCGATTAATTTATCTTTGAAATTAGCGGCCATCTTGCCTGCTAATCCGCGCGCCATGAGACGGGAAATTTTATATTTTTCCGCAATACGCTTACACAAAATATGTCCGTCATCCGTTACCAAAAAGTCGAGCGCAATTTTTGTACGCGGACCTTTAATTCCATTGAAGCGTAATGGTTTCACTTCCCTAACGATTTCATTGAAGTTCGTCCGGAAATGCAATGCGCCATGGTCTTTCACCTCTTTCAGCTTTTGTGCTTTTACATAAACATCCAGCTGGAACTGAATTTTGTTGATGTAGTCCGTAATGTCGGTTTGAATTTCGATTAAGAAGTCTAAGTTCTCAATCAAATTCGACTTAAGTGAATTTACAATTCCATAAAGTTCTGTATCTGCAGTCAAGCTAAACAGTCCGCGTGTTTCGGTGATAACTTCTTCTGTTTTCTGAATGAAATCGATGATGGTATCACGTTTCTGGCGGTAATCTTCCAGCTTTTGGATTTTGATGCGGTAATTACTTTCGTTTTTGTAAGTGTCATCCACATTTTTCTGCAGTTTGATAATTTCGCGTGAGAGAGCAATGTTGATGCGTTTTAAATATTTTTTTATGCTGCGGAGAAAACGGTGTTCGTGTACTTCCTGATAAAAACGGATGTGACGTTTTAATTCGTTGATGTAATCGTTGATGAAACCCGGCGTAACCTCTCCGATTTCCATGAAATCTTCGAACATCGCCACAACAGCGTCGTTCAGACTCACAATGCTCTCGTATTCATAAAGCAAATCCAGTGAACGCAGTTTTTGGTATTGGTCTGCCGATAAATCTTCGCGGGCGAGTAATTCGTTGACCGTTATGTTTTCGCGGTTCGCGAATAAAAATTCAACAACACCGCGGTTGTGATAAAGTTGAGAAAGTATGTCTTTTACATTGACCTGTAGTGCCATTTTTTCGGGTATATCCGATAAAAATACAAAGGCTCCAGCCCGCAATTGGCGTGGGTTTTCAACAAAAACCCCTGTAATTCACAATGCTGTAAGTAGCACCGTGTAAAGAGTTGATTTTAAGGGTTTAAGATTAGGTTTTCAGAGGGAATAAAGAAATCAACACCTGTTATATAATTCTAACACCCTGTTGATAAATGTTGGCCACAAATACTTCGTTTTTTCCAGCTTTAAATTTTCGGTGAAGGTTTTCTCTCTGTTATTTTCAAAATAATCCAAAATACATGCCGAAATTTTAGCCGTTTCAATTGGAACCGTATAACCGATTTTCTCATGCGGAACCAGTTCAGATAAACCACCTACATCCGTCACTAGCATTGGTTTTTCATAATAATAACCAACCATCGTTACTCCGCTGTTCGTCGCATTACGGTAAGTTTGCGCCACTAAATCGGAAGCACAGAAATAATAACGCACTTCTTCATTCGGGATAAACTGTGAATGAAAAATAACTTTATCCTTTAATCCGTGCTTCTCAATTAAATCGAGATAAGGCTGTTTGTCCTCGTAAAACTCACCTGCCACCAGTAATTTGATGCCCGAATTTTTGATTTTTTCATTACCTATCGCCTCTAATAAAATATCGAGTCCTTTGTATTTCCTGATCAAACCAAAGAATAAAATGATTTTATCATTAGGAGCCAGATTTAATTTTTTTCTTGCCTCTTCTTTACTCACACCGGGTCCGTAAGTCTCGTACATCGGATGCGGAGAATAAATTTTTTTATCAGTCGGCGTAAAAACCGAAATATCATTAAAAACCGCTTTACTAATCGTGATAAAACCGTGACAAGCTTTAATGAAATATTTTGTGAATGGTTTGTCTCCTGCTCTTTTTTCGTGGGGAATAATATTATCTGTTAATGCCAGAACTTTTATGTTTGTTCCTTTCCGCACTAATCTTCCGATGGTTCCTAAACTGGGGCCAAAAAAAGGAAGCCAGTAACGGAAAATAATAAAATCAGGTTTTTCCCTCTTAATAAAACGTGCAACACTAAACCAATTAAAGGGATTTACTGTGTTTATTAAAGTGTGGATTTTTATATCAGTCGGCGCGGAACCACTTGTTTCATATTGTGAACTTCCAGGGAATAAAAAGTTAGGATACTGCAATGAATATGAAATAATCTGGGCATCATGTCCCATCTTATTAAATTCACGGCAAAGATTTTCATTGAACTGAGCCGGTCCGCCCCTTAAAGGAAAACCGGGACCTATG
>CAZRNW010000423.1:2960-3864 GCA_964601535.1 uncultured Flavobacteriaceae bacterium | reverse complement strand
TAAATATTTAATCCTTTGTTCCTTCAGATAAGCAACAAAAGAAAGTACAGTTCCGGTCAATCCGAAAGCTAACATGGTATCCATATCACCTGTACGTGCCGAATGGAATGTGACAAAGCCCACAGAACAACTTAATACAAAGGCAACTGAAAGTCCTAAATAAAAAGAAAAACGCTTTGCCAAAAACATAAACAACATCAGAACTGTTAATGCTCCAAACATGGCTGAAGGAAAACGTACTGAAAATTCGTTATAACCAAATAATTTAATACTTGCGATTTGCGACCAGAAAAACAGAGGTGGCTTATCATTTAAATAATCAACAGCGCCATTAATTGTAGGAACCAAATAATTCCCGTTCTCCATCATTTCATAAGAATAAACCGCATATACCGATTCATCCCAAGTCCGGATTGGAAAAGTTCCCAAACGATGGAAAAAGACAAAGTAAAGCACAACAGCCAATATAAAATATATGGTGTACTTAGTTTTGCTGTTTATGTGCTCTGTTACCGTCACTCTTTATAATTATAATCGTACACTTCTACTTTAAAATCTCTCACTAAAAAATTCTTTTTCTCAGGATTCCAGATATAAACTACAAGTTTATCTGTAGCCTTAACACCGCAATCCAATGTTATGCTATAATCCCATTGCTGCCATTCGCCAGAGGATTCAGAAGGGACGTCGTTCAGCTTAATATATTGCGTATACTTTTTTTCATCTGATGCAGATTCAATACTAAAAACGATTAATGCTTTTTCTGATGCATTTACTTTTGATTCCCTTCTCTGTAAACTTGCTTTCACATAAATCTTACTTGAGTTAAACCCAAGTGCCGGAATCTGATAAGCCAACCCGTATTCCTTATTGTTATAGTCAAATATTTCTTTTTCGCCCAATG
>CAZRNW010000423.1:0-2950 GCA_964601535.1 uncultured Flavobacteriaceae bacterium | reverse complement strand
AACTAAAGCTTTTTTCAGGATGGTTCTTAGAATACGGGAGCAAATCACTGCATCCGCCTAATACACCCGCATACTTTTTATCCGTTTTGAGGAAAATATATTTGTACTTTACATAATTCATGTTGGCGGGTGGTAAAATACCAGCTTTATATTGATAACATGTAATTAAATTCAAAAAAAGAAAAATACCTAAGGCAGAAACTGTAACAGTTTTGAATTTTGCTTGCACCGAAGAAATTAATTTAGCACCCACAATTGCAAAGACCGCCATAAAATCAACCATCGGACGGATGCTTAATCCGTCGAAATAAGTGTAGGCCCAATGACAGGAAAATAAATAAAACACAAACACTAAAAAGATAAACAGCGAGAAAAATTTATAAGTGTTCTCTTTGAACATCGGAACAAATCCAAACATCAGCAGCAAACACAAAGGTGTGTAAATAAAAAATCCTGAGTTAAATCCAAATAACATTTTTAAAGTATTCGGACTAAAAAAATACAATCCATTATCTTTATAGCTCCATTGCATCATTTTTCCGTTTTGTGCGAGCCATACAAAACCCTGAATTAAAATCGTTAGTTTAAATACTGCTCCTGCAAAAATCATGGTTTTTGTATTCTTAAAAAATATGATTTTCATCCGTTCAATGAACTCCTTAAAAGAATCCGACCAAAACGGAACAATACCTAATACAATTCCATTAATTGGCCGCACCAGAATAATTAATCCAAGAACAAAAGCCGCCGAAAGAAAATATTTCCTCTCACCTGAATTAAAGACTTGATAGGATAAGTATAAAAACGCCGCAACAAGTGAGAATGAATATACATGCGACATACCCGGTTCATTTAAACTGTAATTTAAAAGATGTGTACCGAAAAAGATTAAAAGAATTATGCCTGCAATAACTAAATCTTTTAAGCCTAGTTTGATCAATAGTTTCCGGATAAAATACAATCCCATTAAAGCATAAAATAAGGCGCCGATACTAATCATTTTTTCAAAAGGTGCGCTTAAACCATTTACATCATAACCAAACCACGATGCCCAAACATACGCGATTAAGAAAAAAGGCAAGAGCAATAATGAAACACCAACGGTATGAACGTTAATTGTTCCGGTTGGCGTTTGAATAACATACCAGGGTGCAGTGTCCTGATGTCCTAAATTTTTATCAATGAAAATGGCTTTCAGGTAAGCATAATAGTCTTTAGCATCGCCATCGAGAACTGTATGATAGCCGGTTGCATCGATACGCCAGACAAAAAAATAAATAATGACCAAGCTTACAAGCCCTGTAAACAGAATACTATATTTTGAAAGATTATTTTGTAATGCCGACATTTCCGAAATTTATCCAACGCTTCCTTCAAGGCTGACTGCCAATAGTTTTTGTGCTTCAACCGCAAATTCCATTGGGAGTTTATTTAAAACTTCTTTGCAATAACCGTTTACAATTAATCCGATTGCTTTTTCAGTATCAATACCTCGTTGCTTGCAATAAAAAATCTGGTCTTCGCCAATTTTACTGGTTGTTGCTTCGTGTTCAACAATGGCTGATTTATCTTTTATTTCGATATACGGAAAAGTATGTGCGCCGCATTTATCACTCATTAATAAACTGTCGCATTGCGAAAAGTTACGGGCGTTATGTGCACCTTTACGGATTTGAACTAAACCACGGTAACTGTTATTGCTGAATCCTGCTGAAATTCCTTTTGAAATAATGGTTGAACGTGTGTTTTTACCAATATGAATCATTTTAGTTCCGGTATCCGCTTGCTGATAATTATTGTTAACAGCAACCGAATAAAATTCACCAACACTGTTATCGCCTTTTAATATTACAGAAGGATATTTCCATGTTACGGCCGAACCTGTTTCCACTTGTGTCCAGCTGATTTTTGAATTATCTTCTAAACAAATGCCGCGTTTTGTGACAAAATTAAATACGCCGCCTTTTCCGTCTTTATCGCCGGGATACCAGTTTTGAACGGTACTGTATTTTACCTCAGCATTTTTGTGCGCGATAATTTCTACAACTGCTGCGTGCAATTGATTTTCATCACGCGCAGGAGCAGTACAACCTTCGAGGTAAGAAACATAAGAATCTTCATCGGCCACAATTAAAGTTCTTTCAAATTGACCGGTACCTGCAGAGTTGATTCGGAAATAAGTTGATAATTCCATTGGACAACGAACGCCTTTTGGAATGTAACAGAACGAACCATCACTGAATACTGCTGCGTTTAATGCGGCATAAAAATTATCAGTATGCGGCACCACCATGCCCATGTATTTTTTTATTAAGTCGGGATGTTCCTGAACCGCTTCACTGAAAGAACAAAAAATAACGCCTTTCTCTGCTAATGTTTCGCGGAAAGTTGTTTTCACAGAAACAGAATCGAAAACCGCATCAACGGCAATATTACTTTGCACACCGCTTAATCGTTTTTGTTCTTCGAGGGAAATGCCGAGTTTTTCGAATGTTTTTAAAAGTTCAGGGTCCACCTGATCTAAACTTTCAAGTGTTGGTTTCGCTTTTGGTGCAGAATAATAAATGATATCCTGAAAATCAGGCTTCGGATAAGTGACATGTGCCCAATGTGGTTCAGTCATTGTTTGCCAATGACGGTAAGCTTTTAATCTGTATTCGAGCAACCACTCCGGTTCATTTTTCTTTTTCGAAATGAAGCGGACAATATCCTCGTTCAAACCTTTCGGAGCTGAATCTGCTTCAATGTCGGTAAAGAATCCGAATTTGTATTCGTTGTCAATATGTTCTTTTAAAATTTCGTTAGCCATTTTAGATTCAAAGATTTAAAATTCAAAGATTGAATGAAGAAAAATCTCCATTATTAAACAGAGAAGCTTTCGCCGCAACCGCAAGTTCTGTTTGCGTTTGGGTTTTTGAAAATAAAACCTTTTCCGTTTAAGCCGCCGGAG
>CAZRNW010000422.1:0-3870 GCA_964601535.1 uncultured Flavobacteriaceae bacterium | reverse complement strand
CTTCCACGCTAAAGAGGTCGTTGAACTTTGCATCATTCAGAATATCTTTTCCGATGCGAATATCTTCAAGTGAATAGGTGAGCATGCTCAAACATTCTTTCATGCTGTCAACTGCGGGAAAGAGAATGTCTTTCGTCAATTGCATATCTGTAATCAGTTTCAGTACAAAATCCAATTGCTGTTCAGGGGTTAAATCTGTGTTATCTAAAACAATTGCATCTTTCGCTTTAGTCAAAGGATTTTCTTTACGGTGGGAATCGGCGTAATCGCGTTTTTGTAAATTGTGTTTTACTTCATCCAAAGTAAAAAATTGTCCGTGTGCTGTGTATTCATCCATTCTTCTTCTTGCGCGGATATCATCATCGGCGGTCATGAATATTTTCAATTCCGCATCCGGAAAAACATTGGTGCCTATATCTCGGCCGTCTAAAATAACCGCTTTGTTTTTTCCCATCTCCCGCTGCAGAGCAACCATCTTTTCACGCACCTCATGTATCGCACTTACTTTACTCACATTGTCTGATACAATCATTTCCCTGATTTCATGCTCCACATTCTCGCCATTCAAATGCGTTTCTGATTTTTTGGTATGCGTATTAAACTGGAAGTCGACATTTATTTTTGGAAGTGATTTAATTAATTTCTCTTCGTCGATATGATGTTTCTTATCAATAAATCCATTTCGTAAAGCATACAATGTAACAGAACGGTACATGGCGCCGGTATCGATATAGCTGTAATGTAATTTTTGAGCGAGTGCCCTGGCCAGAGTGCTTTTTCCGCAGCTCGAGAAACCGTCTATGGCTATGGTAATTTTTGTCACAAAGTAAATTTAATGAGAATTTTGGAAATAACCTCACCCGCCCCGACTTTGTAGGGATGTCCTCTCCCACAGGAGAGGAAAGAACACGTTTTCAGAATGGAAATTAGATACGTACTCCAATGATACAAACATCATCAATCTGTTCGAGTTCACCGCGCCACTCGTTGAAGCGCTGTTCTAATATTGCATGCTGCTCTTCGGAAGGGCGTTTATGGATTTCAAGCAACATGTCTTTTAATGGTTTGTACTTGAATTTTTTTCTTTTCGGTCCGCCAAATTGGTCAGCATAACCATCTGTGAATAGGTACAACATATCACCTTCATTCAAATCAATCGTATGTGTTTCGAAAGGCTTCGGGTTTTCTGTTTTACCGATAGGTTGTTTCGTTGCCGATATTTCGTGGAGTTCTCCGTTTTTAATATACCATAATGGGTTATTTGCACCGCTCCAATTTATTTTCGTGTTTTTACTTTTACCTGATGGCTTTGTAATCGTACAGAATGAAATATCCATTCCGTCTCTTACTTCCTGACTGCTTTTTGTGAATGTTTCAAGAACTAATTCACGCGTATTGTCTAATATTTTACCGGGCTCGGTTAAACGTAATTCTTTAATACAACGGTTTAATGCGTTCGAACAAACAACACTTACCAAAGCACCCGACACACCGTGCCCGGTACAATCAGCCGCTGCAATAAAACAAACATTTTCTTTTGTTTCATCATGTTCGAAATAATAAAAATCACCGGCAACAATATCTTTAGGTTTGTAATACACAAAACTATCGGGTAAATATTTTTTTACTGAATCGCTCGAAGGCAGAATTGCTTCCTGCAACCGCTTGGCATAAGTAATAGAATCAAGAATTTCTTTATTCTTTTCATCCACTTCTTCCTTCTGGATTTCGATAATTTTTTTCTGACGCTGAGTAATTTTATAACGGCTGTACATAAAACCCCCGAATACCAGCATTAATGCGAGTCCACCAAACAAAGCGTAACGCTGGGTGGAAGCACGTTTTAATTGTTCCTCCTGCATTTGAACCTGCGCCGCGATTACTTTTTTCTCTTCCTGATTTTTTATACTGTCGGCCGCCGCTTTTTTCTCATACTCGAATTCCATTTCCTTTCGGGTAATTTCCTTTTGCTTTTCTTCATTCGTTACGCTGTCTTTTGCCTCAATGCAAGCCACAAAATGGAAATAGGCATTTTTATAATCTTTCAAATCTGCATAATAACGTGATAGATCATTATGAATATCAAAGCGCATGCCATGATTTTCCAAGCTATCGGCTATATCAGAAGCACGCAATAAATATTTTTCAGCAAGTTTAGCTTCTTTTCTTAGAAAATAAATATCCCCAATACTCTTAAGTGTAATTGCAATTTCACGGAAATCGCCCAACTGATATTTAATTTTGAGGGCAATAAAATAATGATCTAAAGCTTTATCAGGAAACCCTTTCTTCTTATACAAATCACCGATATTACCCAGTGTATTGGCTTGTAACTGTTCGTAACCTTCTTCATCAGCCATCTTAAGGGCTTTATTATAATAATCGAGTGCATTCCATTTATCGTTTTTATCTGAATACAAAAGCCCGAGATTTCCATACGTATTTGCCTGTAATAATTTATAACCTGTTTCTTCTGCTAATTTTAAAGCCTTCAAATAGTATTCTTCTGCTTTGGCTAAATTATTCCGCTGATAATAAATGATACCGATATTTCCTGAATGCCGGGCAACACCAATTTTATTGCCTGATTTTTCGTCAATTTTAATTGCAGTGAAATAATAATCGAGTGCTTTTAAAATATTTCCTTTGTTAGAATAGGCAAGACCAATATATCCAAGTGTTTTTGATTTCAGATTTAAAAATTCTGCATTTGATTTACCTGCTCTCTCTAATCTTTCACATACTGCTATACAACTTTTATAATATTGTATTGCATCTTCGTATCGACCCTTAAAATAAAAACCCAAACCAATCTGATGATACGATTGCGCAATACCCTTTTCAAATTTATATTTTTCAGAAAGCATGAGTGCCTGTTTACTCAATGCAATTGAAGAATCTGTATTCTGGTTTTTAATTTCCCAGCTCAGCATGTTCAAACACTTTACTTTGTTCGTGTCTTTAGCAGTTTTCAAAGCAATTTTTAAAGAATCTTTGCGGTTTGGCCCGTTGCTCGTTCTGTTGTTTTGGGAAAATGCTTCATTCACCTTAAATAAAAAAGGCAAAACAAATAAAAAGAATATTATTGAAGCTTTTTTGATATATAAATATACAAAATAATGGCTTGTTTAAAACCAACAAAAAAGCCGTTAAACTTACATCTAACGGCTTTTTTAAAAAAAATTATGATTTTATTCGGCTTTTGTATCGTCTGATGTAGTCTCAGTAGTATCAGCTTTAGCTGAAGTCTTTTTTGCACCACGGCTACGACGTGTGGTTTTAGCTTTTTCTGTTTTAGCTTCACCTTTTCCGTTTGAGTAAATTTCGTTGAAATCAACTAATTCAATCATGGCCATTTCAGCAGCGTCACCTTGACGGTTTCCGGTTTTGATGATACGGGTGTATCCGCCTTTGCGGTCGCCCACTTTTACAGCCACATCTTTAAACAATGCAGAAACTGCTTCTTTGCTTTTCAAATCAGCAAAAGCTAAACGACGATTGTGTGTGCTGTCGGTTTTACTTTTTGTTATGATTGGCTCAACAAAAAGACGTAATGCTTTAGCTTTTGCAAGCGTTGTAAAAATACGCTTGTGCTCAATTAAAGAGCAAGCCATGTTGCTTAACAAAGCTTTACGGTGAGAGCTTGTTCTGCCTAAGTTATTTATTTTATCTCCGTGTCTCATTTTTTCTTTAGTGTTGAGTCTTTTAGTCTTTTGTCTTTAGTATAGCGTAAAGAAAGCTAAGTACTAATTACTATTAACTAGTGACTAATTAATCTTTATCTAATTTGTATTTTGCTAAGTTCATTCCAAAGTTTAATCCTTTGCTTGCAACTAAATCTTCTAATTCAGTTAATGATTTTTTACCGAA
>CAZRNW010000421.1:0-3881 GCA_964601535.1 uncultured Flavobacteriaceae bacterium | reverse complement strand
TTATTCTCTTTTAATTTTTTTCGAGAATAAATAAAATATTTTTATTTTTGGCTGCGAGTGGTTTGGCGGTGCAGCGTCTATGCCCAACCGTTATTATCTCACATGATGCAAATATCATAGTAAGCATTCTACATCACGAGGATATCGCTTTCGCTTAGCTTTAATGTCTTTATTGGAAAGGTTTTAATTACCAAATTTCAAGTTTTCTGTTTGTAGGGATGGCATCACGCGACGATAACACAGCATACACACAATCACGCTCAGATTTTTCGGTTTTTATTTTTGGCGATTACAGAAAATTAAAATATTGTATTTTTACTCTAGGCTTTGCGGTTTGGCGTAATCGCGTGTATGCTAATCCGTTGGCTGCAATGCTGACCGACTCCGAAACGACATCGTGCAAACGGACAGTTTTCGGTTCGAATCAAAGACTAAAAACAACAAGACTATTGACAACTAAACCGACTATAAAAGGTAACTTTGCGTGGACAGATTTAATAGATAAAAAAGAATGAATTTAACAATTGAAAATATACTATTAGTTGGATCTCTATTACTTTTTGTTAGCATTATTTTAGGTAAGACATCTTATAAATTTGGCGTTCCGACTTTATTACTCTTTTTGGCAATCGGAATGTTGGCAGGTTCTGATGGCATTGGCGGTATTCGGTTTGACAATCCTCAAATCGCTCAATTCATTGGTATTGTGTCGCTTAATTTCATTTTGTTTTCAGGCGGTCTTGACACTAATTGGACTTCTGTCAAGCCAATTTTAAGAGAAGGTATTGTTTTATCAACGGTAGGTGTTTTACTGACTGCACTTTCGCTTGGAACTTTTGTTTGGTTCGTTACCGACTTTACAATTTATGAAAGTATGTTGTTGGGTTCTATTGTTTCATCAACTGACGCAGCAGCCGTATTTTCAATTTTACGCTCAAAAAGTCTTGCCCTGAAGACTAATTTACGCCCAACATTAGAATTGGAAAGTGGCAGTAATGACCCAATGGCTTATGTATTGACTATTACATTTTTGACTTTAGTAACCAATCAAGACCAAGGAATTACTTCAATTATTCCCCCGTTTTTTCAACAAATGATTTTAGGAGGAATCGCAGGTTTTGCTTTAGGAAAACTTAGTAAATTCATCATTAATAAAATTAAACTTGACTTTGAAGGGCTTTATCCTGTTTTAGTTATTGCTCTTATGTTTATTACTTTTTCTGCAACCGACTTTGTGGGTGGAAACGGATTTCTTGCTATTTACATTTGTGCGGTTTATTTAGGCAATCAAGACCTTATACACAAGAAAACCATTTTGAAAATGTTTGATGGTTTGGCTTGGCTAATGCAGATTGTGCTGTTCCTTACTTTGGGACTACTCGTTTTCCCTTCTCAAATAATACCATATTTCGGAATTGGCATACTCATCTCATTATTTTTGATAATTGTTGCCCGACCTGTGAGCGTGTTTATCAGCTTACTGTTTTTCAAAATGAGACTGCGTAGAAGATTTTATATTTCTTGGGTTGGTTTGCGTGGTGCGGTTCCTATTGTATTTGCCACTTATCCACTTTTGGCAGGTATTGAAAAAGCCAATATGATTTTTAATATCGTGTTTTTTATATCTGTTACTTCTGTTATTATTCAAGGAACAACATTATCAATAGTTGCAAAATGGCTCAAGGTTGCTTTGCCCGAAAATGCAAAAAAGATTACAGAAATAGATAAGCTCATTTTAGAACTTCCTAAATCATCATTACAAGAATTTGAGATTTTGCCCCATTTTCATGCAGTAAACAAAAGAATTGTTGATTTGAATTTTCCTAAATCTGCCTTTATAATTATGATTAAGCGAAACGAAGAATTTATCCGTCCCGGTGGCTCAACTATTCTTGAAACTAAAGATATATTAATGGTGCTTGCAGACAATAAAGAAGATTTTGAAAAAGTGGATAACTGTATCCAAAACGCAAACAAGAAAATTGACATTTGAAAGATGATAAAAAAAAGAAGCACAGCAGCCAACAGCACCTACCCAAAAGTGGCGGTTCAGTGGTTAAATCAAGCTTTGTGCATCTATCAAAGTTTCTGCTTGGTTGATTGTGAAGTGCTTCGAAATCGCCACCTTCGGGTAGCTGCAAAACGTTAGCGCCAATGCAAAGCATTACTATAAATAAAAAAATTTCGTACCTTTGTTTAAAATTGGTATATGAGCACAATAATGATAAAAACCGACAAGCAAAGCAGTAAAATTCTTTCAGAACTTGCTAAAAAGCTTGGAGCGAATGTGGTTGATATTAAAGATGAACAATTTGAAGATTTTATACTTGGAAATTTAATGGACTCTGTAAAAACAGGTAAAACCGTTTCAAGAAATACAATATTCAAAAAATTAAAAAGCAAATGATTGTTGAATACGATAAATCATTTGAAAAATCTCTTGAAAAACTAAAAGACCATTCACTGCTCCCAAAAGTCGAGAGAATAATCCTTAATTTAGAGAGGACTGATTCACTCACAGAACTTAAAAATATTACTAAACTCGCTGGATACAAAAGATACTATAGAATAAAAATTAATGAGTACAGATTGGGTTTTGAGAAGATTGATAAGAATAAAATAAGACTAATAATTATAGCGAACCGAAAAGATATTTACTAACGGTTCCCATAATAAAATAAAAAGCACTGGCGCTAACACAGCATAGACTCTACACCGCCAAACTTCTGAAATCATTCGCTTTTAATTATTTCCGCAATGACAATTTTATTTTTTAGTTTTGACTGCTGTTGGTCTGGCGGTGCAGCGTCTATGCCAAACCGTTATGAGACACCTAGGGACAAAACGTTTATTGCTCTCGTGACAATAATCAAAAAAAATAAATTGGGCATAGTGTGAGGGCAAAGGGTGTGAAAGAAAAACGTGACGAAGTGTGATGTTTGGGTGTGTAAGTATAGTGTGTGAGTGTAGGTTTAAGGTGTGAGCATGGGTGTAGGGTGTCGTCACTAAACTTGGCGTCTCATAACCCCATGCATACGCAATGCCTACGGTGTAGACACCAGGATAAATATTCTTAACAATACGGCTCTGCGTATGCACCAATCCGTTATGAGAGAGCCAAAAAATGACTCTATAATTGCAATCAATCATTTATGAATTTTATGTAAGAATTATTATTTTTGTGAATAATTTTGACTTTTATGAAAGGAGTGTCTTATTTAACCGATGAAAGCAATGAAAAAGTTGCAGTTCAAATTGATTTAAAAAAGAATAAAAAACTTTGGGAAGACTTTTGTGATTATTCTGAAGCTATTAAGAGAAAATCCGAACCCACCAAATCATGGTCAACTATAAAAAATAATCTTAAGAAGAAAAATCTTCTATGAATTACAAAGTAATTCTTACTAAGTCGGCTGAAAAAGAACTTTACAAACTTCCGAAATTTGAAATTAATAAAATTGCTTCAACAATTGATGCTCTTCATTCAAAGCCAAGACCTAGAGGAAGCTTAAAACTAAAAGGAGAATACAATTTGTTTAGACTTCGTAAAGGAAATTTAAGAATCATTTATTCGATAGATGACAATTTAAAAATAATAAGCATTCTTATTATTCGAAATAGAAAGGATGCGTATAAATAAGGCCCTCTCATAACACAGCATACACACAATCACGCTCAGATTTTTCGGTTTTTATTTTTGGCGGTTACAGTAATTTAAAATATTGTATTTTTACTCTTGGCTTTGCGGTTTTGCGTGATCGCGTGTATGCTAATCCGTTATGAGACACCTAGGGACAAAACGTTTATTGCTCTCGTGACAATAATCAAAAAAAATAAATTGGGCATAGTGTGAGGGCAAAGGGTGTGAAAGAAAAACGTGA
>CAZRNW010000420.1:0-3882 GCA_964601535.1 uncultured Flavobacteriaceae bacterium | reverse complement strand
ACAAACAAGTAAGTTCAATCAGGTTCACTAAACGTCGTGGGAGTTAATTTAAAAATTGAAGTTATGAAAATGACAGACAAAGAAAAAAGAATACTCTATACGCTCGTTCAAGGAATGAGTACGAAAGAGTTGATTGATGCCATTGCTTCAAGTGCAAAACTTACCAAAGCGGATGCAGGAAGAATGATGGCAGGCATGCCAAAGAAGGAGTTTGATGAATTTCTTATAGGCAAAGAGAAAACTGCTATCATTGATGCGATAAGCGCAGGAGCCAAGCTCACCAAGGCTGACGCGGGAAGAGCATTAGATGCAGCTATTGAAGCCATACACAAAAAGCTGAAGGTTGTGTTTGGTGGGAGAGTGATGTAAGATTTTTGATTTCTTACATAGACCGCCGGGCGAAACGCCGGCGGTTTTTTATTGACTAAAAATGTGCTTCTTAAAGTATTTTGATTAAATTTAACTAGGAGTTGCTCTTACCGGGAACTTTACAATAAAAAGATATAGTATGAATGTTATTGAAATACAACTTGAGAATTGCTTCGGAATAGGCAAGCTTCAACACACCTTCAATTTTGGCCAATTGAATACAGGTTCTTTTCTAATTTATGCGCCAAACGGTACAATGAAAACATCATTTGCGAAGACATTAGATCTAATTTCTAAAAATGACGCGCAAACAATGCCAAGCGACAGAGTTTATGATGAAAGAGTTACAGTATATAAAGTTCTTGCTGACGGTAATTCAATTCCAGTTGAGGCTATTTTGGTTGTCAACTCGGAAGACAATTCATACGATACCTCCACCAAGATTAGTTCATTTATTGCTAGTAAAGAACTAAAAAAGAAATATGATGATATTTATGCAGAATTAGACAGTAGAAAGAATGAATATATAAAAAAGTTAAAGAGTGTTTCGCAAAGTACAGATTGTGAAAGTGAATTTATTAATGTATATCGGCAGACGCCAAAAGATACTTTTCTTGAACTATTATTAAATATTTCTAAATCATTGGTTTCGAAACCAGAATCATATTCCTTCCGATATAATGATGTTTTTGACAAAAAAGGGAATGTAAAAAAGTTTTTGGATAAAAATCAATCACTTTTGAACCAGTACCTCACCAGCTATAAGGAACTACTAAATAAATCAAAACTTTTTAAAGGTTCGATGAATTCATTTGGAACTTTCCAAGCAAATGAACTTTTGAAGTCAACTGAAGACAATTCTTATTTTGAGGCAGGACATAAGTTTACTCTAAGCGACAACTCAGAAGTTAAGTCATCTGAGGAATTGCAACAGTTAGTCCAAAAGGAAATAACAAGTATTGTTAATGATGAGAAATTG
Organism: uncultured Flavobacteriaceae bacterium; assembly: GCA_964601535.1. Lineage (GTDB taxonomy): Bacteria > Bacteroidota > Bacteroidia > B-17B0 > Aurantibacillaceae > JAHEYG01. The sequence continues at coordinate 2,534 of CAZRNW010000420.1, read as the reverse complement.
AAGAAGTCGTTTGATCAGGTTGATAAATCAATTGGTTCGAACGTAGAACTAAGATCTTTTAAAAATGCAATTGAACAAAATAATCTTTTGCTTGTTGATCTCGAAAAATATGAAGAGTTTAGAAAAAAAGTATGGTTAAATTATATTTCAACTCTTGCGAAAGAAGCATCTGAACTTGTTCAGTTTTATGAAAGTAAAAAGACGGAAATCGAGAACATTATTAAAGAGGCTAAAAAGGAGTTTACAATATGGGAAGAAATCATAAAAACTTTTAACGAAAGATTTTTTGTTCCTTTTGAAATCAAACTTGTGAATCAAGAAGATGTAGTTTTAAAGGAAGAGACAGCTAATCTACAATTTGATTACAAAGATTCTAATCAAGCATCCGTTAGAAAAGACAAGGATTCACTTTTGTCAATCCTTAGCAGAGGAGAACAAAGAGCATTTTATATTCTTCAGTTTTTATTCGACGTTGAATCACGAAAGCAACCAAATCAAAAAACGTTATTGGTCTTAGATGACATCGCTGATTCTTTTGATTATAAAAACAAATATGCAATAATCGAGTACCTAAAAGAATTGCACAACGACCCTGCTTTTAAACTATTAATACTCACACACAATTTCGATTTTTATAGAACTGTGGCCTCACGGTTATCTTTAAATTGGGATGCCGCTTTTATGGTAGTGAAAAATGAAGATCGAGAGGTAACATTATTACAAGGAAAATATAGAAAGGATGTTTTTGCTAATTTTAAGCAGCACCTTTCAAATCAAAAAATATTTATAAGCATAATTCCATTTGTTAGAAATCTTATTGAATATAGCGAAGGTAGTGCCGGTGCGGGTTATGCATTACTTACGGCTTGTCTACATATAAAGGCAAGCACAAGTACAACAACATGTGCAGATATACTCAACTTAATACATACTAGCTTTCCTACTACAACTGGGCAAACTATTACGTTTGGGGCTAAACCAATTAAGGATTTAATTTACGAAACCGCAGATTCGATAGAACAAGAAAACCCTTTAAGTGAAATTTTATTAGAAAATAAAATAACTTTGTCAATTGCCATTCGGCTAAAGGCGGAGGAATATATGATGAGTAAAATTCCCAACGCTAACACTTTAGTTATAAATTCTAATCAGACTTCGGAGCTATTGAACCATTTTAAAGCCATAAATAATGACAAGCCTACGCTAATAATTTTGGAACGGGTTAATTTAATAACTCCGGAGAATATACATGTTAATGCTTTCATGTATGAACCGTTAATTGACCTTTCGGTATTTCATTTAGTCGATTTATATAAAAAGGTAAAACTATTAACGTAGACTCACTTTATTAGTCGTTAACCGTTAGGGATTGAACGGAAATCCTTTTGCCTGCCTCTTGCAAAAGATTGGAGGGAAAGCCCGGGCCGCAGGCAACGGCCAAGAAATCATTTTTTACTCCATTTGCTTTAACAGTTTAGCAATTGGGACATTTTCTACAATTTCGTATTTTTTGTTTTTCAAATTTTCCTTTTCATTAACGATATGCTGATTAAGATACTTTTTAGTTTTCGCATCTGAATCAACCAATATAGAATGTCTTTTTTCTTCCATACAAACGACGCCTGTAGTCCCAGAGCCGGCAAAAAAATCAAGAACTATAGAACCTTCATAAGATAGACTTCTAACAAACCTTCTTATTATTTCCAAAGGTTTTTGGGTTGGATGGCCAACTCTTTCACTAGAATTTCCGTTTAACCTTCCTATTTCCCATACATTTGTCGGGTTTTTTCCTTTTTCGATATTTGCAGGAATTAACCTTTTATCCTTAAGCGCCATTCTTTTTGATTCTTCATCGTATGGCGCTCTTACTGAATCCAAGTCAAAATAGTATTTGCTTGTTTTTGTTAACCAAACAGCTTCTTCATGCCTATTTGCAAAAAATCTATGAGCGCTCATGCCGTTTTTATAATACCAAATAACTAAATTGGTAAATCTTAAATTTGTATTGTGTCTGGTATAATGCAGGATTTCCAGTAAATCTCCTTTCTTAAGATCTTGGTATTGAAAACCACCAAAAATCACGCAATTGCCAGAATCTTTTAATACCCGAAAGATTTCATCTAGCCATTGTTTTGCCCAATGAAGATAATTTTCAAAAGTATCCCAATGATCTAAATCCAAATTGTAAGGCGGATCGACTAGTATTAATTGTACAGATGAATCCGGTAATTTTTTTAAGAATTTTATTGCATCTTCAATATAAAGCCCATGAAGGCTAGTTGTAATTTTTTTGTTCCCAATTGCTGAACTTTGTTCTTTTCCTTCTTTTTTTTGTTTGTTTAATGCGATATGTCCGCTATTAAAGTGAGATTTATTGGCCATTATTTTTTATATTTCTTCTATTTGTAAGTAATAATCTTGAGTAAGAAAATCTTTTCCAAAGGTTTCTTTTAGTTGAGAAATTTCATCACCGGAGAAGTGTTTTTCTTGAATTTTATCTATGTTATATAAAACTTTGCCCTCAGCTGCTTTGT
>CAZRNW010000419.1:0-3891 GCA_964601535.1 uncultured Flavobacteriaceae bacterium | reverse complement strand
GTAGTTTTCTTACTACAAATTCCGGCGCGATTACCAATAATTTTGTTTACACCATTTTTAAAGACAGTAAAAATAATATCTGGGCTTCCATTTTAAATGTCGGCCTATGTAAAATTGACGTGAAGAATAAAAGCTCTATTGTATTTAATACAACAAATGGTTTAGCCGTAAACAAAATAAAAAGCATTGCGGAAGATAACGAAGGCAATATTTTAATCGGAACATTAGGAGAAGGTTTGCAGGTCTTTAAAGGCGAGAAATTTATTTCTTATTCGAAGACTGATGGATTAGTGAATTCGCAGGTGTGGGCTATTTGTCAGGATAACAATTTAAACTACTGGTTTGGCACCAATGAAGGTTTAACTATTTATAATCCGAAAGAAATTGCAGCGGATAAAAAATTTAAGAATATTCCTGTTATCGAAGGAAGTCCTGTTAGTAATGTACGCGCCCTTGCAAAAGATAAAAACGGAAACATCTGGATTGGTATTTGGGGCGGACGTGTTGTAAAATATACATCGGCTACAGGAAAATTTTCGGCCCAACCGCAACTGTATGAATTTGTTTATCCTTATGTGAGTTGTTTGTTCATCGACAGTAAAAATAAATTATGGATTGGAAGTGCTGACGGTATTACGGTTTATGATTTAAATACGGAGACGGTAAAAAGTATCCGTAACATTGATGGATTAAGCAGTAATGATGTCACCGCCATTTTTGAAGACAGTAAAGGAAAAATTTGGGTGGGAACCAAACAGAAAGGCATTACCACTATTGAAAATGGAAAATTTAAAACAATTACTTTACTAAATAAAGAAAATGGCTCTGCCTATTGCGGCATAACATCAATTACAGAAGATAAGAACGGAAAAATATGGATTGGCACAGAAGGCAGCGGCGTTTTTATTTTTGAAAATATTAAATTATCTAAATACAAAGTAAGCGACGGTTTGCTTTCTGATTTCATCACTTTAGTTACGGTGGATGAAAAAAACAACGTATGGCTTGGAAGCAATAAAGGATTAAGCAAGTTTGATCAGACGAAAAAACAATTTTTCTCTTATCAGAAAAACGATGGTTTTACGGGAATAGAAGCTAAATCAAAAGCCGTTTTTACTGATGCAGAAAAAAATATTTGGTTTGGTTCGGTGAACGGCGTTTTTAAATATAATCCTGCTGCTGATAATAATACAATCCCTGAACCTTCACTACACATCACCAATTTAAAAATCAATTTGAAAGATTATCCGGTTAGTGATAAAATGGAATTATCATACAAAGACAATTCCTTTAATTTCGAGTACATTGGTATTTCCCTCTCTAACCCTGATGAAATTAAATACAAAATAAAACTGGAAGGCTCTGATGATGAATGGCGACCTGAAACAAAACAAACCTCGGTAGTGCTTTCAAATTTAACGCCTGGAAATTATACTTTACAAATTGTGGCTTGTAACAACGCTGGTGTTTGCAATTCCAAACCATTAAGTATTGAAATCAACATTGCCCCTCCATTTTGGAAAACATGGTGGTTTTATGTTATCGTAATTGTTGTTGGCGGCGCAATTGTTATTTCCTACATTAAAATTCGTGAGCGAGCATTAATCCGCGAAAATAAAATACTGGAAGAAAAAGTAGAAGAACGCACTGCTGAAGTTGTGCAAAAAAACATTGAGCTCGACGAAAAGAATAAAGACATTACCGCAAGTATCCGTTATGCAAAACGCATTCAGGATGCGATTTTACCGCCGGATGAGTTTGTAAAAAAATTCTTACCTAAAACATTTGTGCTGTTTAAACCAAAGGATATCGTAAGCGGTGATTTTTATTGGCTGGATGATAAAAAAGATCAGGTGCTATTTGCTGCAGTAGATTGTACAGGCCATGGCGTACCCGGTGCATTTATGAGTATAGTTGGTCATAGCAAACTTGATCAAATTGTGGGCGAACAAGGTTTAACAAAGCCATCAGATATTTTAAATGAACTTAATAAAACGGTTAGTACAACTTTACGTCAATCGTACACCGAAGATAATGCTGTAAAAGACGGAATGGACATTGCCTTATGTTCGTTCAACCGAAAAACCAGCGTGATGGAATATGCAGGCGCATTTAATCCACTATGGTTAATCCGTAAAGGTGAAATAATCGAATACAAAGCCGATAAATTCCCAATAGGAAATTTAAAGCCGGACGAAAATAAAAAATTTACTAATCACAGTATTCCTTTAGAAGTTGGAGACACTTTATACATTTTCTCGGATGGTTTTGCCGACCAGTTTGGTGGCCCAAGCGGTAAAAAATTAAAGTATTCTGAATTTAAACGTATTCTTTTGGCTAATCAGCATCTTACTATGGAAGAACAAGGCGCCCTCCTTGAAAAAACAATTGAAGAATGGCGCGGTCAGCTGGAACAAGTGGATGATATTCTGGTGATTGGCACGAGATTATAATTTTTGTAACCTTTTTAAAATTTCGCGTTATTTCATAAAATCTTTATTATGAAATATGTTTTTACGCTATTTTTCGCGCTTATATTTTGTGGCTCAAATGCCCAAACTTATCCATGGTTAAATCAATTCTATAATGAATTTCCTTCACGAGGAGATCTTTTAGATTCTTCTGTCGCCGCTAACCATTACAGTTCAATGACCCGAACACTCGCACAGTACAACAAAAAAGGAAAAAAGAAGAAAAGAACTGATACTTTCTCCTTTCAATATGATGATAAAGGATTTATGACCTCCTTCATTGAAAGTAATTCCAAAAACAAAAAGACCGAGAAACACGAATACAGTTATAAAGATTCCTTTCTTGTCGTTTACAAATATTATAAGAACGACAAACTAGTAAGAGGCTATGAAATAACACGCAATAGTAAACATAAAATTACTGATATAGTGAAGACCAATTCAAAGAATATGGCCACTTTAAAACAACATAACGAATATGACGAAAAGCTCAATAACATTACACGTGTAGCGCTTTATGATAAGAATAATAAAGAAAAAAATGCTGTAGAATATAGTTATCTGGATGAGAAAAACATGAAACAAGCCAAAGAATACCGAAAAGGAAAATTAAAAAAAGTATGGAATTATACCTGCGATACAAAAGGCACCGATGAAAAGAAAGTAAAAGAGGTGAAAGTTTGTAAAAATGTTAATGTTGATGAACATGGCAACCGTGTTGAATCTAATAGAATCGTCAATGCGAAAGGAGAGGTTGAACTTAGGGTTAATACTTTCGATAAAAATGAAAGATTCATAAAACAGAAGGATTATGACGATCTAAAACATAGGCTAAAAAGTGAATTTTCAACAACTTTCGTTAATGGCAACGAAGAAACCGTTTATAAGAATTATAATAAGAAAGAAAAGCTTGTTTGGATAAGCACTTATGTTTATAGTCCTTTTCATAAAATTCTAAGCAGTGAATTCGTAACAGGCAAAAAAATGAAACGCGTCTTTAAAACTACTTTTCAGTATAATGACAAGAATCTGTTGACTTATTCTGAAAGCTTTGATAGTAAGAACAGAAAAACCTATGAAAATATTCACACTTACAACTAAAACAGAGTTTTTCTGTTGATAAAATACCCTCTTATTTCCCTTATATAATTTTAAATTTGTTCATACTGAAAATGTACTATGAACGAAGCTAAATTATTTTTTAAAATTGCCGACGATTTAAAAATCGACACCAAACAAGTAAAAGCAACTGTAGATTTATTGGACGAAGGAGGCACTGTTCCTTTTATATCACGTTACCGTAAAGAAATGACCGGGAGTTTGGATGAAGTTCAGATTCTTGCTATTAAAACAGAAATAGAGCGTTTACGTCAGCTCGAACAGCGCCGCGAAAGTATTTTAAAAGTTATTGAAGGACAAG
>CAZRNW010000418.1:0-3906 GCA_964601535.1 uncultured Flavobacteriaceae bacterium | reverse complement strand
CGATAAATCACTCGGCTCCGAATCAAGCTCAAATAGATTCTATTAAAAAAGCAAAAACTAAGAATAAGACAAAGTCAAAAAACAAAAAATAATCTAAGATTACTACCTACATAATATGAAATTACCTTTAAGAACGCTTTGAATTTTATACCTTTAAATAAACGGAAATGAAAACAAAACACCTAATTATTCAATTGAGCTTTATTGTCTCAGCAACCTTAGCTCAGGTTGTTCCAAATAAAGATTTTGTAACCCATCTTCCTCCTGTTCCGGGGACAAAGGAAAACCTTGGCAATGTTCCGTCTGCCATTGACTTAACGAATAATGCTGTTTACATCTCTGGTTATTTCAAGAACAGCACAACTCTAAGGGATTATGTACTTATCAAATATGATTTAAACGGTAACGTCGTTTGGCAAAGAACTTTCGATTATTCAAGTAAAAATGACAGAGCTTTGGCTATAACTGTTGACAATGCAGGAAATATTTATATAACTGGTGAGGCTACCTCAGCCCTTAATGGCTCAGATATTGTTACACGAAAATATGATACAAATGGTAACTTATTATGGTCAGTAGCAAAAAACGGGTCGGCTAACGCAGATGATAAAGGATTAGGAATTACAGTTGATAATTCTGGTGATGTTTATGTGTGCGGTTATGTATCGAATACTGGAACGGGTAAAGATTTTGCGGTTATTCGTTATAACAGTTCAGGTGTAGAACAATATACTTATTCAAAAAACGGAACTGCTAACGGTGATGATATGGCTAATGCTATTGTTTCTTTTGGTAACAGACTGTATATAACTGGTTCTGTAAATAATGCGGGCAAAGGTGCGGATATTTATGTCACTCGTTTAAGTTCAAATAACGCCAATGTTAACTGGAGTGTCACCGAAAATGGCGATATTAATATGGATGACCAAGGTCTTGATATTAAAGTTCAGGGCAATGATGTTTTGGTTTGCGGTGGAATTTTTAATTCATTTACAAAGCAAGATTACTTCTTTGCAAAATATAATGCCACTAATGGTGGAACAAATTTTGTAAGGCAATACGATGCTTTTAACGGCGATGATTTTGCCACTTCACTCGTACTTGACGCAAGCAATACTTACGCTATTGTAGGTTTAGCGCAAAAAGGCACGAACTACGAATATCACACAGCTAAGTACAATAATGCAGGTACACTTTCTTGGGTGAACAAGCACCCGATAAATACAAACTTTTTAAATGTTTATCCAAAAATTGCTGTCGATAATCTTGTAAATCATTTTTATGTCAGCGGTGTTAAATTTAATACTTCCCTCGATGCAGGTATTTATCAGATTACACCTGGCGGGAATGAATCTTGGGCGGATTATCATGACGGAGTAGCTGGTCTCCGTGATGGTAATGTTGATTTGTCCGTAGATAATCTTGGACGAATTTATTTGGCTTCACAAGTCGAAGTTTCGCCAAATGCTTTTGAGATTGCTTTAATTCGATACAGCCAAACTCCTGTTTATTTTCCGCCTGATTTAGGAACTCCAGAACTAAAAGATAAGAATTTTGTTTTTAAAAAGAATATGGGACAATTGAAATATGTAAATAATACTACAGTTCCTGAAAATGAGATTTCGTATTATTATCAGGGTAAAAGCCCTTCTGTTTACATTAATAATAACCGAATAAGTTATTTATTGATTCGTTCTAAATCTGACACACTTCCTGCTGATTCCAGTTCGAGATTAGATGTAAATTTTGACGGTGCGAATAAACTTACAAGAGTTTTTTCATATGATATGACTTCAAGTTATTCAAATTATTTTATTGACTCAGAATCATTTCCTAATGTTAAAAGTTATGAGCGCCTTTTTATTCCAAATGCTTACAGTATGGTTGATGTTCATCATACCTCGAATACAGCTGGTTTAAAAACATACTTTGCCTTTAAAAATAATGAGGCAATTTCTACGGTAACTCTTGGTATAGATGGGAGTAATGGAACTTATGTTAATTTAAACGGTGAATTAATTGCGCAAACTTATCTTGGTCCCGTTAATATTGGTAAACTAAATGCTTATCAGATAAACGCCAGTTTAGCGGCAGTTCCTATTTCAGGTACTGTTACTTGGGTTAGTTTAGGAAGCAATAAATACGGCTTTAGTGTTTCCAGTTTTAATCCAGTTCTTCCTCTCATAATTACACTATCAAGACAAGGTGCAACTTCTGCCACTTCGGTTTCAAATATAGACAACTTGTATTGGTCAACATATATTGGCGATGTTGGTAACGAAGACATTCACCAAAGCGAAATTGATGCAAAAAATCAATTATATACAACGGGTTATACATATTCTAGTAGTTTTCCTGTTACAGTAGGTGCTTATCAAGGAACAGGCTCAAACCCAAATAATAGACAGTACGCGATTTTCAGTAAATTTAATTCTTTGGGCAAACAAATATATAGTAGTTATTATGGTAGTTCCGGATTTTACAACCCATGCGGAGGAACCGTTGCGGTCGAAGCAATGGATATTACAGTTGATTCTCTTTATAGTATTTATATCGTTGGCAAAACTAATAGTACCACATTGCCTGTTCAGGGTCCATTTGGATCAATGACCTATGCAAATGCTGGTGCAGGATGCCAAAATGCCTTTATAGCAAAATTTGATTCAACAGGTAGTAGCTTAAAATGGGCGAGTTATTTTGGTGGTACCGGTTATGATATGTTTTCCTTTGTGAAGTATGGATTTGGTAGTATTATTTGTGGTGGCAATTCAACCAGCCCTTCAATCCCTTTAGTATTTACTTTTGCAAACTCTTACCAAACAAGTTCAGGCAGAGGTTCTTTTCTTCATTTAGATACTTCTGGATTATTAATTCATAGCACTAAACTTAAGGGAGAACCGAAAAGAGGTGATTTCGACAAGAATGGAAATGCCTATGTGGTTGGAACTGTACAAAATCTCGACCCCACTTCGCCTGTACAAACATCAATGCCGGGTGCTTACCAACAAGGTTGGGCAGGCGGCGCAAATGATTGGTTCATCCATAAATTCAATCCTTCCGATTCATTAACGTGGGCTACTAATGTTGGAGGGGGTGGTTATGATATTTGCACAAGTCTATGTATTAGGGATACACTTTTGGGTATTTGCGGATATGGTTTTAGCTATAATTTTCCATTTTTAGTTGCAGGCAGTGATTCCGGAGATGTTGCACCAAAAACTTTTACTTCTTCACCATCTTTTACCTCGGACGAAATCCAGATGGCAAAATTTAATATTAAGACAGGTAAACGTATTTGGGTAGCATATCATGCTACAGTATTGGCAGAACAAGCAAATGATTTACGATTTGACAGTGACTACAATATGTACATTACTGGTTTGTGCTTTTGCCCCACTGGTTCACCGATAAGTTGCGTTAGTGGTAATCCATTTAGAACGCTACAAGCTCCAGGTTACTATTATCAATCAACACGTATTGGAACAGAGGCTTTTGTTTTAGCATTTGATAAAACCAACAAAAGAAAATGGTTAACGTTTTTTGGAGCAAGTATAGCAACTGTCTATAATCAAGACATTGGTAAAACCATGTCCATTAATAGCAAAAATCAATTATTTTCTTGTGGTTCAAGTTATTTAGGCAGTTCATCACTTCCGCTTTCAAGGTGGAATAGTACCTGTTATTATGATTCAACTTCTGCTGATATATCTCCGAACCAGAATGCAGACGGTTATATCACCATGTTCGATGTAAGTAATTTCACGGCGATTGGAATAGTTGAACATTCTATTCCTGTAAAAAGCACTTCTTTCATTTTATTCCCAAATCCTAACTCAGGTTCGTTTACAATACAGTTAAATGAGAATATTAATGAACCCGTGGATATTGAAGTTTTTAATGTACTTG
>CAZRNW010000417.1:0-3977 GCA_964601535.1 uncultured Flavobacteriaceae bacterium | reverse complement strand
AGGCAATTATTTTCTTTCTTCCGTTTTTAAAGGAGGCTAGTTTTAAAGCATTTTCATTGGCTTCAGCACCTGAATTACACAAGAATAAATTGTAATCAGAATAACCGCTTAATTCACCTAATTTGTATGCTAGCTCTTCTTGCAAAGGATTTATAACTGAGTTAGAATAGAATCCAATGTTGTTTAATTGCTCAGTAATTTTTTGAACGTAGTGAGGATGACTATGTCCAATCGAAATTACGGCATGACCTCCATACAAATCAAGATATTTTTCGTTGTTATTGTCCCACAACCATGAGCCTTGTGCTTTTACTGGTGTGATAGGTGTTAATGGATATACGTCGAATGTTTTCATAATTAAAATGCAGTTGGTTTTAGTTTTAATCCTTGTGTTTCATTTAATCCGAACATCAAATTCATATTCTGAACGGCTTGTCCGGCGGCACCCTTCAGTAAATTGTCGATGGCAGAAATTATAATCAGACTGTCTTTTTCTTTTTGTAGTGAGATAAAACAATTATTGGTGTTAACTACTTGTTTCACGTCTACATCAAAAGGTACAACATGAGTGAAAGGCGAATCGCTATAAAATGTTTCGTAATCTGATTTTACTGTTTCTAAATCAAAATCACCTTTTAAATAGTTTACAGCGTAAATACCTCTTGTAAAAGCACCCCTTTGCGGAACGAAATTTAAATTGGAAGTGAAAGAAGATTGCAATTGCTTCACCGATTCTAAAATTTCTTTTTCATGCTGATGACTCAAAGTTTTGTAAGAACTGTGATTGTTACTTCTCCACGAAAAATGATTGGTTGCAGATAAAGTTTGTCCGACCCCTGTTGAGCCTGTTGTTGCACTCACATGAATATCTGAATTCAAATTTCCTTTGTTGGCAAGAGGCAATAAGGACAATTGAATACAAGTAGCAAAGCAACCTGGATTAGCAATGTGATTTGCTTTCTTAATTTTTTCTTTATTTAATTCGGGCAGACCGTAAACAAATCCGTTATTACTTTCTTTATGTCTGAAATCCTGACTCAAATCAATAATTTTTGTTGAACCGGAAACTTTATGCTTTTCCAGAAACAATTTCGATTCACCATGGCCCTTACAAAGAAACAATACATCGGCTTGCCCAATTTCTTTTTGAAATTGTAATTCAGTTGCACCAAACAAATCGTTATGTGTTCCGTAAACCTTTTTGCCGTGCTGACTTTCACTTTGAGCAAAACTTAGCTCAACGTCCGGATGGTGGAGAAGGAGTCTTGCTACTTCTCCTCCCGTATAACCGGCTGCGCCTATAATTCCCGCCTTAATCATTAGAGTTGAGAATTAAATTGTTTTGCAATTCATTTACTTTGTAATAAATGGCGGTTTGGTTACCGAATATTTTCGTGAAACCTTTCACATCTTCTCCAGTAAATGATTTATTCATTTCACCGTATGACCCAAACTTATCATTCATCAAATCGTGAGATGAAGAAATGCCATCAATCATAAATCTGAATGGAAGAAGCGTCACAAAAACCTCACCGTTTACATTTTGCTGTGTGTTTTCAAAAAAAGCTTCCATATCTCTCATGGCCGGGTCTAAATACTGACCTTCATGCAGCCAGTTTCCATACCAAAGCGCTAATTGGTCTTTCCAGTACAATTGCCATTTAGTGAGAACATGTTTTTCTAAAGCGTGGTGCGCTTTTATTATGATTAGAGAAGCCGCTGCTTCAAAGCCAACTCTGCCTTTAATGCCGATGATTGTGTCGCCAACATGTATATCTCTTCCAATTCCATACGGAGAGGCGATTTTGCTCAATGCTTCAATGGCTTCAACAGAATTTTTAAATTCTATTTCATTTATCTGTATCAATTCACCTTTTTCAAATACTAGTTTTATTTTTTCGGAACCAGTTTTGCTTAATGGAGTAGGCCAGGCTTCATCGGCCAATGGTAAATGCGATGTTAGTGTTTCTTTACCGCCAACTGAATTTCCCCAAATGCCTTTATTTACGCTGTATAAAGCTTTTTCAAAATTCATATCAACACCATTCTTTTTCAGAAATTCAATTTCATCTTGTCTCGATAATTTTAAATCCCGAATGGGTGTGATGATTTTTGCTTCCGGTAAAAGAATCTGAAAAGCCATATCAAATCTTACTTGATCGTTACCTGCGCCGGTGCTGCCATGAGCGATAGCTTCTGTTCCTAACAGTTTCGCGTAATCAGCAATGGCAAGAGACTGAATAATTCTTTCGGCACTCACAGAAAGAGGGTAGGTGTTGTTTTTTAAAACATTTCCAAAAACCAAATACTTAATTATTTTATCATAGTAAGCTTGTTTGGCATCTATAATTTTGAAAGAAGCTACTCCTAAGTTTTCGGCGTGTTGTTCTAATTTTATTTTTTCTTCATTTGTAAAACCTCCTGTATCCACTGTTACAGCATGTACATTAAGATTTAATTCTTTTTTCAGGTAGATGACACAGAATGTAGTATCTAAGCCTCCGCTGAATGCTAAAATGACGTTGTTGTTTTTCATAAAAATGTATTTAGTATTTCTTCTTTTTTAATAATTAATTTTTTGAGAAAAGTATTCTGTTTAATTCTGAGTAAACGCTCCATTACTTTTTTATTACTTACAAAATCAAACCATTTGGGTTTATTTTTTTCAGCAGGATTGTAAAGCATGGCAGTGCATAAACAATTTTTCCGTTCTTTACTTTTTAAGATTTCAAAATTCACGCAGCTTTGACAGCCTTTCCAAAAAGCTTCGTCTTGTGTTAATTCAGAGTAGGTAACAGGTTCGTAACCTAAATCCGAATTAATTTTCATTACTGCCAATCCTGTTGTTAATCCGAAAATTTTAGCTTCAGGATATTTGGTCTTCGACAATTCGAAAATTTTCTTTTTGATATCGGTGGCCAGTCCGCTTTTTCTAAAATGGGGAGAGACAATTAATCCGGAGTTAGCCACGTAATTACCATGGCTCCAGGTTTCGATATAGCAAAAGCCCGCCCAATCGCCTTGTTTTGTTAGGGCGATAACTGCTTTTCCTTCCAGCATTTTTTGCCGGATATAATCAGGAGTTCTTTTAGCAATGCCGGTTCCCCGTGCTTTTGCTGAAGACTCCATTTCGTTGCAGATAATATCTGCGTGCTGCAAGTGAAGCTCATTGGCTACCTGCACAACAAAATGTTGCATTTCAAATTAAAATTTGAGAATTATTGAAATAAAAATATACGAAGACTAATCCCGCAGACCTGCAGAATTAATTTTGTGTTAGAGAACGGGCTCTAATCAACGTCGGATGTAAAATACGGGGCGTACGGGTAAAACGAACAACAGGTTAGCTGTTGATAAAAACACACTCTTGCTCAAGGAGCCTAATTTACCGGTGAAACCGGACGAGCATAGAATGAAATTAAGTGTTTTCATTTTCTGTTTTTGTGCTCTGGTGTTTTTTGTTTTTAATAATTGTTTCGCAAATATTTCATATTATTTTTAATAAATGCAAATTTATTTTTGGACGGGCCTCAGAAAAACGATTTAGGAAAACCGGATTTTGATTTGTTTTACCAATGAAAATGCCCGGAAAATTATTTTTTATAACGCTCTAAAATATTTTCGAGCTCAGCCGGACTAAGGTTGATGAGTAATTTCTTGAAAGGGCTTGTTTGTCCTTTTTCCAGAACAATATTGCTCTTGCTGATTTTAAATTCTTTCGAGAGGAATCTCACGAGGTAATCGTTAGCTGCGCCATCGATTGGTTTTTCACGGATTTTAATGATGAGATTGTTTTCAGCATCGAAACTGATTTCATCTTTGAAAGAGCCGGGTTTTACCTTTATGTTTAATGGAGTCATCTCTCCTAATCTATGTGATCTAACCTTTGAATTCAATTTTGCGGTGGGAACCATCGCAAAAAGGTTTGTTGGCAGATGCTCCGCAGCGGCATAAAGCGCAGGATTTTTCTTTTACCT
>CAZRNW010000416.1:0-3988 GCA_964601535.1 uncultured Flavobacteriaceae bacterium | reverse complement strand
TTATACGGTTTCTGGAAAGCGCAAAGGCAAAACTGCGGCAGCCCCGAAACCGTTATAACCAATGGCGGCGGACTCTCGCTCCGTAGACAACTTTTCGGTAGACAAAGAAATTCCCCCCGGCCTTCAGAGGCAGGCGGACTGGTTACAAATTACCTTTTGTCGTAGTAGACAGGTGTACTTGTTATTGCTCTTCGACGCTCTTGGCTGAAAGCCATTAGGACAGCTATCCCACAAGCCAACGCACTTTTTCGGCAAAGCCGTTTTGGCTATCCCTTCGCTGCAAGTCAATTGCAAGTTGTGCAAATCTTGCATGCGGATGGAGAATTTTTTCTGTTCGGTAGCTATGCAAATTGGCACAACCAAAGCCCGCTTTTAATTGTAAACTAAGGCGGGTTGCAAATCACTTGCAGCCCCACCGCACAGCAATATGGTGTGGCGAAGCCACCCTTTTGCGCATCTCGCTCCGCTCAGTCAGGGGCGCAAGCCTGCGGCAGCATGGTATTTTGATATTTAAAACTGGATGTTTTTACGAGTTGTGCCTCTCATTTATTTTTCTTTATTTTACTTAAGATTTTACTTCTATAAATGGCAAACTATTTACATTATAGTATAAACGCAGGCAATGACCGTGTAGTTCAGGTAACTCTTGATGCTTGGGCGAACGTTTATCTTTTAGATGATTATAATTATAATAATTATTGTAGAGGATTGAGATACCAATATTATGGAGGGTATGTAGAAACTTCCCCATATAATATCCGTCCTCCACACTATGCTCATTGGAATGTAGTTATTGATAGAGGTGGGTATGCGGGAACAGTAAGAGCATCGGTAAGATTATTATAAAATGACAAAGGGCGATAAAAAACTCCAAGCAAAACCAAAAATAAAACATGTTCTTTACGATAAAGAACTTGTGATATTTCATATTGATCATACCGAGCTTGACACATTGGCTAAGGGGGTTGATTTGCCTATTTATCTAAATCTATCAATTTTTCTATTTTCCTTGTCCGGCTCTCTTATTGGAAGTATGTTACCAACGCTAACAGCCGATGCGCCTTGTTCTAATTGGATTTGGACAGCATTTTATGTTGGTACAATTATTTTTCTAACAGGATTAGTTTTATTAATTATTTGGATGGTAAAAGGAAAAAAAGTTCGTCATATAGTTAATGAAATAAAAAGCAGAAACAAAAAAGAAGAAGGCGAACAATTACCATCATAATTCGAAAAACTTTGGCCGTTGCCCCGCAAAGAGGCAGCGGGGCTCGGGCTTTCCCTCCAATCTTTTTTCCCATCCCACAAATCCTAAAGAAAAAAGGATTTCCGTTCAATCCCTAACGGAAAACCACTACGCGCCTTCTGCTTTCTGATAGCCCAAATAATTTAATCCTTCAAGAATTGCATATTTCAAGAATTCATTTTTATTCCTTACTCCGGCTTTCCTATAAATTTCTGTTAAATGTGCTTGAATCGCTTTCTCTGTTACACCGAGTTCTTGTGCTATTTCTGAAATTGATTTTGCTTTACATAATAAAGCAATAATTCTTCTTTCAGTATTTGAGTATAGTATTTTAAATAGTTTGCTTTTAGAATATAGCTCGGCCTTATTAAATAACTCCGGTAAGTTATCTCTATAAATTTTACCTTGATTTACTTCCCTAATAGCCTGTGCTAAAATTTCAGCATCTGATCCTTTTGAAACGTATCCATGTGCGCCTTTATTAAAGAATGCTTTAATTAATTCACCTTCGTCGAACTGGGAAATAATAATGACTTTTAGATCTGAGTGATTTTTCTTTATTAGTTCAAGAGTCTTATCGCCATCAAGTTCTGGCATTTCAAGATCAAGTAAAACAATTTTCGATTTTATTTTTTTCGCCTTTAATTTGTCAAAAAAATCTCTTCCATTACACGCTTCTTCACTTGCATTGATATTATAATCCTTTAATAGAGATGCAATGCCTTCTCTATACAATTTATGATCGTCAATAACAATTACATTGATGATTTCTTTCATTTCACAAACTCCTATTAAATTTACATATTAAAAACTACTCTCTCCATTGAAAACATAACTTTTGTCCTAAAACATAGGGGTTTCCCTATGTTTTAGGGAGTGTTAAATCCTAAAATCTGGGGGTTTCTCTATTGTTTGCACAATAAACCGCATTTACCTTTCAATATTATTATTTAATCCTAACTAAACAATAAATTAATTCTCGGATCATTTTCTGATTGTGTTTGTTTCAGTTATTTGATAATAATTAAGCGTACGCCGAAAAGCTTTTCAAAGAGTAGGCAAAATAAAAAATAAAATCATGAAAGCAACTTTTAAACAAATCGGCACTTCATTGATTCTCGGAGCTGTATTATCAATGAATGTCACAGGACAAACTACCAAATTAATTTATGGCTCCGATCACACAACCTTAGGCAATGCCGCTATTACTGTCACAGATAGACATGCCACTATTTCTAACATTGGAACTACTGGCAATGACGGCGTTTTAATAGATTTTAATGATGGTGAATATCACGTTGACATTCTAAATCAAGCGTATCCTTTAAATTCAAGTTTAAGATTAACTCTATTTGGTAACTTGGCAGGTAACAGAGACCAACAAATTTTAGATTGTAAATTTACAAGCGCTGCAAACGGCAAGGAAATATTACCTGATTTTACCGCCGTAGGTTCTGATAAATACACTATTGAAATATATGACGGCGACTTTAATCTTGTTGCAAGAAGATCTGGCCTAAGTGGTAAAACTGTTGTAGAAGACCCAGGGCCTGCTCAAAGAGGTAAGTTAAGAACTTGCTGGCACAAAAAATATGATAGCCAAGGTAATGTAACTGGATATTATGCTTCCATTTGGTGGGATAAAGACGGCGACGGTATTCCAAATAACAGATATTTTTTACCAAATGGTGAAGAATTTGTAGGCGGCATGGCTGTATTTGTAGCAGAACTTGTAGTTAAATTTCCATTCACTTACACTTACGGCACAATTAAAGGCGCTGATGTTTCTTCATATACAATACAAGACGAATGGTTACTTAAACATGAACTAATAGGTTATACAGCCTTTGATCAAACAAGATTTACGGCAGTGATTAACGATATTAAAGTTACTAATGATGCCTCGGCTCAAACATTTAAAACAAGAATGGAATTCTTAAATTTTCTTACCGGAAGAGTAGATTATTTTGATTCTAAAATAGACTTAGGCTCTTATCCAAACCTATCCAACTCTGCTAAATTAACTTATAGCCAATACGCCTTTATTAATAGCGTTGCGTCCTTAGTTTCAAATCTTACTTTTGACAAAAAAGGCGGTGGGTTTGATGTTACTCCAGATTTCAATCCTGTAAATTCTTCTAACTATAATATAAAAGGTTACTTGGCAGGTAATGAAGTGATCTCGGCGAATAACTCAAACAATAGTTCTACCGTAAAACCGCTAGCTGGCGTTAATTGGATCAATACTCCGATTATGAACGTGATTTTCGAAGAGAATAAACTTTCCATCAAGTTTTCCGAACCGTTAAGATTCAAAGCTGGAAATGGTGGATTTACTATCGTTGATAAAATAGAATTTACCGCTGTTTCACCATCCCAATCTTACAACTCTTTCAGTTTTGTAGATTTAACAACGGATAATATTTCCTCATACATTCTAAAAGATGGTATTCATACCAATCCTAATTCTAGTGCTAGACTAATTAATAATCAGTCCGGTAGTTCTATTGAAGCAAATGAATTGGCAATATCATTATTCCCTAATCCATCATCTTCAGGAATTACAATTCAAACCAAAAATGAAGCTTCTTACCAAGTTACACTTTATGATATAAATGGTAAAATCGTTAAGGATAATGCATATCAGATTTCTAAAAATTCTTCCGAAATAATTATTACCTTTAATTCATTAGAAACAGGGACTTACTTTGTTAAGCTCAATGATGGTAAATCAACAACTAC
>CAZRNW010000415.1:851-3995 GCA_964601535.1 uncultured Flavobacteriaceae bacterium | reverse complement strand
GCCGTTTTCGTAGCTGCATTTTTCCCTGAATGTTCCTTTCTCAAACCAATATTCCCAATCGCCCTGTTTTTTGCCTTTTTCGTTGTACTTTCCCTTATAATTGGAGGTACCTGAAGGATACCAGCCTTCCCAGGCACCGGTAATTAATCCCATAGTAAAAGTTCCTTCATCTTTTAAAGTCCCATTCTCCCACCACGATTGCCATAGGCCATTTTCTTTCCCGTCTTTATAAGAACCCTCCTGCAATTTTTTCCCGTTTTCGAACCAGGTGGTCCAGATTCCTGTTTTAATTCCGCCGGCAAAATCACCCTGTTTCCATTTTTCGCCGGTGCGGTAATAATAATTCCATGTTCCGGTTTGTTTATCATCGGTAAAATTTCCTTCCGATTCTTTTTTGCCATTCGAATAAAAATAAATCCATCCGCCGTCACGCAAACCATCTTTCAGATTTCCCTGCATTTCAATTTTTCCGTCTTTGTCGTAAAATTTCCAAACCCCATTTTTCTTACCGTTAATAAAACCTCCTTCACTCTTTACTAAATGTGTGATATAATATGAGGAATAATATCCATTTAAAATACCTTCCCGGTAAGTGGCCTCATAATCCAATTCACCATTCGGGTGGAAAAATCGCCACAAACTATCCTGCAATCCGTTTTTATAACGACCCAATGCTCTTATATAACCCGAATCATAAGAAGCGGAAACATAACCGTTGCCGTTTTTTACAACCTGTTTGCCTTTGTTATCCCACATGCTCCATAAATAAAGCGTGCTGTCTTTGTATTCCTTTTCAAATTTATTTTGTCCATTCTCATAGTACTCTTGCCATTTCCCGCAAGGTTTTCCCCCGCAGTAATGCTGTTTGGCAGCAGGCTTACCGGAAGGATAAAATGTGTTTACATCCCCTTCTTTTTTATCATTTTCAAACTGCCCCTTGCTTTCAATTTGTCCGTTATCATGAAAGTAAATCCATTCGCCTTCTTTTTTTCCGTCAACAAATTTTTCGAGACTTTTTACTTTTCCGTTTTCGTAATAGGAAGTCCAGGTACTATCTGCCAAATCGAAATTGATATTGCTTTTGGTAACAAGCTTGAATTTGGTAATCTGCGCTATTTTTCCGCTTTTGAAATAATATTTGTTGAGGCCGTTTTTTTTACCGCGCGAAAAACGTTCGGTAGCTTTTACATCCCCGTCTTCAAAATAAAATGTCCAAAGGCTGTCTTCCTTGCCCCTGTAATAATAGCCTTTGCGGGATAATTTTCCATTTTTGTAATATTCGTAAAAGGGTCCGTGAGGCATACCGCGGTAATAATCGGTTTCGCTTTTGAGCTGGGTTTGCTCGCTATCGTAATATTCTTTTTTTAGCTGTGCAGATAACAGGGCCGGCAAAATAACAAGCAAAAGTGACAAATGACGCATGATTCAAATTTAGCAAAGCATAACGCCATGCTTAGGATTTGGTTACAGGACTTGTAAACAATAAAAGTTGAATATCCCGACTCTAAACCGCTTATATAAACATACCTCCACTGCCATAATAAACCGTAAAACACCACTTTTTTAGGTAATTTTGATGCTGAAATTATGAATAAGTCCTTAATAATCGGTTTTTTGCTCATTGCCTTTGGTTCAAAAGCACAAAGTGAATGGAATTTACAGCAATGTGTGGATTATGCATTAAAGCATAATATCATGTTACAACAAGCTGAAATAAATAATCAAATCACCAAAAACAATTCCATACAAACAAAGGCTTCTATTTTGCCTAGTTTGAATGCGGGTGCTGCGCACACTTATAATTTCGGGCGCACGATTGACCGTTACACAAATACTTTTGCGAATACCCAGGTATTATCTCAAAACTTTTACATTTCAAGTAATTTGGTTTTATGGTCGGGTTTATCGCAATGGAATAATATTAAAGCGAACCAATACGCTTATCTGGCCGGGACTGAAGGTGTAAAACAGCAACGGAATGATATTTCATTAAATGTTGCTACGGCTTATATTAATGTTATTTATTGCAGTGAACTTTTAACTATAGCTAAAAATCAATTTGAAATCACAAAGCAACAACTCGATCAAACCGAAAAATTGGCCAATGCAGGAACACTTGCAAAAAGTGCGGTGTATGATGTGAAGGCCCAATTAGCAAGTGAAGAAGTAAACGTAACCGGTGCTGATAACAATTACCAGATTGCCATGCTTACTTTAAAACAGTTGATGAATTTAGATTCCATCAATAATTTTAATGTAAGTAAACCTGATGTTGATGTTCAGTCCGCAACTCTCGCAGGACTTAGTGCTCAAAATATTTATGAAACGGCCTTAAAAAACCAGCCTTCGATAAAAAGTGCAGAGTATAATTTATTAATGTCGGAAAAATACTTGGCCGCAGCGAAAGGACGAGTGAGTCCAACTATTAGTTTGAACGGTTCCATTGGAACGGGATATTCCGGTTTAGCGAAAGATGTTGTGGGATATAATACGGTAACTGATACCCTTGGTTATCTGGGCCCCACACCTTTTACTTATCAGAGGCAAGACCCTATTTTAAAAGAAACGCCTTTTAACGACCAGTTCAATAATAACGTTAATAAAAGTATTGGTTTCACGCTTACAATTCCTTTGTTTAATGGTTTATCGACTTACACTTCAGTAAAAAACGCCAAGTTAAGTGCAATCAATGCCAAGTTAAATCAGAGTTTGGCTGAGCAGAATTTATATAAACTAATTGTTCAGGCTTATGCAAATGCACGGGCTGCTTTAAATAAATATGTCGCTTCAAAATCATCGGTTGAAGCCTCAGAACAATCTTTTACTTTTGCCCAGCAGAAATTTAATGTAGGTGCCATTAGCGCTTTTGATTTTAACACAGCAAAAAGCCGTTTGGTAACTGCACAAAGCAATTTGATACAAGCCAAGTTTGATTATCTTTTTAAATTAAAAGTGCTCGATTTTTATCAGGGCAAACCACTTTCTTTTTAATTTTCTTTTTTGATTCCTTCCTTTTTTGACTGCAATTATTTGCAAAATCTACCCTTTTAGGGGGCGGATTTGCGAAAATCAATAATTCAAGCATTTCCGGGTTTTATTTTCATCCTTTTTCTTAATAATTCCCATTTCCTAAAATCTGCTTTC
>CAZRNW010000415.1:0-841 GCA_964601535.1 uncultured Flavobacteriaceae bacterium | reverse complement strand
TACCCTGCCAAGCTTCATCCTATACATTTGTTGGCATAAAACAATTAAAACCAACGCCTATGAAAACAATTTTTACAACACTTGTATTAGTGGTCTTAATGACCTCTTGCAAAAAAAACGTTTATAAATGCGTTTGCACGAAATCAAACGGATTATTTGGACCAACAACCAAGAGCGAGTATCAAATAATAGATACTGAACGAAGGGCTAAAAAACAATGTCAAGGCAGTAGTTATCAATCCTCAAAGAGTTCATCCGGTACTTCTAGTTCTTCCTGTTATTTACAATAATTATTAATTTTTTAAATGTTAAAACCATGAAAACACTAATTACACTTTCAATTGCAGTATTCCTTTTAGCCTCATGTCAAAAAAATACTTATAAATGCACATGCACTTATTATAATGGGTTTTCTCCAAATACAAAAAACGAGTACACTATTCACGATACAGAAAGAAAAGCCAAAAAACATTGTGATTCAGGTAATCCTAAAGCAACAGGAGGTTATATTGGTGCCACACACCATTGTGAATTAAACTAAACACATGATTAATTTTATTTTATTATTTTTAATCCCATTATGATGAAAAAAATATCCACCCTCGTATTTTTATTATTCAGTTTTACCTTTCATGCACAAAACTATTTGCAGAATGTAAAAGGTAAGGTAAGCGATAAAGCCACAGGTATTGGATTGCCCGGCGTTATTGTTAAACTCAAAAACGATACTTCTAAAAAAGTAAATGCGGTTACCGATGCGAATGGTTTTTATAAACTGAAAAATGTTCCTGTAGGCAGACAAGCTTTTGTCTTTTCGATGATGGGTTATAATACCGTACCT
>CAZRNW010000414.1:0-3997 GCA_964601535.1 uncultured Flavobacteriaceae bacterium | reverse complement strand
ATATCGTTTCAAAAGTTCAGGCCTCCATTAAAACTTCTTTATTAAAACAAAGTAATTTATTTGAGTCATTGCAGTTCCGTTATTTTGGCCCTGTTGATGGGCACGATGTTGTTCGTTTGACAAAAATATTGGCTGATTTAAAAGATATTCCGGGACCAAAAATTTTACACGTACTTACTAAAAAAGGTAAAGGATATAAATTTTCCGAAGAAGGAAACGAAACAACTTGGCATGCACCGGGTTTATTTAATAAGGAAACCGGTGAGATTATTAAAGTAGTTCCGAAAGAACCTCAGCCTCCGAAATATCAGGATGTGTTTGGCCATACTATTGTTGAATTAGCAGAGAAAAATGAAAAAATAATGGGTATCACCCCTGCTATGCCAACCGGTTGTTCGCTTAATATCATGATGAAAGCAATGCCTAACCGCGCTTTCGATGTCGGAATTGCAGAACAACACGCTGTAACTTTCAGCGCAGGTTTAGCAACACAGGGATTAATTCCTTTCTGTAATATTTATTCTTCGTTTATGCAGCGTGCATATGATCAAGTGGTGCACGATGTTGCTTTGCAAAAATTAAAAGTGGTGTTTTGTTTAGACCGTGGCGGCTTAGCCGGCGCTGATGGACCAACGCATCATGGTGCTTTTGATATTCCGTATTTCCGATGTATTCCGAATATGATTGTAAGTGCGCCGATGAACGAAGAAGAATTGCGTAATTTAATGTACACTGCGCAGTTGGATGAAGTTGAGGGTCCGTTTAGTATTCGTTATCCCCGCGGAAATGGCGTGATGGTAAACTGGAAAACACCTTTTGCAAAAATTGAAATTGGCAAAGGAAGAAAAATACGTGATGGAAAAGAGGTCGCTATTTTATCATTAGGGCATCCGGGTAATTTAGTAACTCAGGCTATAAGTCTTTTAGAAAAAGAAAATATTTCTCCCGCGCATTATGATATGCGTTTTGCAAAACCGATTGATGAAGCATTGTTGCATGAAGTTTTCTCTAAATATAAAAAAGTAATTACTGTTGAAGATGGAACTATTATTGGCGGCATGGGTTCTGCTGTTTTAGAATTTATGGCGGACAATAACTACAACGCACAAGTAATACGATTAGGCATTCCTGATAATTTCATTGAACACGGCGAACAAAAAGAATTGTACGAAGAATGTGGTTTTTCTCCAAAACAAATCGCTGAAACTGTTGTTGAGTTAATTTCTGAAAAAAAGAAGTCTAAAGTTTCATAACTTTTTCCGGCCGGCGATAACGGCTTCTCTTTCTTACTTCAAGAGGGTCGATTTTAATAATTTCATGTTTTCTGCAATAACCATAGAAGCAATTCGCTATTTCCTCATAATTATCATAATCACTTTTTGACAGATTCAGTTCTGACCCATCCTTAAAATAAACCGAAAATTCACTGATGTTTACTGTGGTTGAAAATCCTTTGGTGGAACCATAAGTTTTATTCCTGTTCATCCATGTCATCCCCTTGATATCGTTCATTGCAAGCTCTTTTGTTTTAGGAAAAAGATAATTTCCGACTTTAACGCTCTCACCTTCTATCACAACTTTTTTCTTTCTGGATCTGAGAAAAAGCCAAGATACTAAACCCCATACAGAAAGCGTTAACAGAATCTCGAAAAATTCAGACCATTTTATTCTATATGTTCTTTTATCAAGTTCTATAATATAAAAAGGAATTGCTACGATTTGAAAAAATACAAGATAAGCTATTACCCTGTAAAGCACCCAATATGATAATTTAGTTCTGATCAAACCAAAAATGGATTGTTTTCCTTCTCAAAACCGATGGTGGTTGGTTCTCCGTGACCGTTATACACTTTCACGTCATCACCTAATGGAAATAAATTTTTCTTTATCGAAGTAATTAATGTGTCGTAATCTCCTCCCGGCAAATCGGTGCGGCCAATGCTTCCGTAAAACAAAACATCTCCGGCGATAATAAATTTTTGTTCTTTACAATAAAACGTAATGCTTCCAGGTGAATGTCCCGGTGTAAAAATCATTTCAAGTTTACTTTTTCCGAATGAAATAGTTTCTCCTTCTTTTAAAAAAACTTTTGGCAAAGGCGATTCTTCACAGGGTAATCCATACATATCCGCAACTTGTTTGTGGCGCTCAACATAAGGCAAATCTAATTTGTGAACTTCAGGCAAAAATCCCCAGGTATCAAAAATAAAACGATTACCGCTGATGTGATCGATATGCGCATGCGTTAACAACAAACGTTTTAATTGCAAATTATTTTGCGAGATAAAATTTTTCAATTGCAAATGCTCAGATGTTGAACTGTTTCCCGGATCAACTACAACAGCCTCCAAAGTTTCATCCCACAACACATAAGTATTCTCCGCAAAAGGACCGAAAACAAAAGATTTTATCTGAATCATTTTATTTGTAGAATTTAGGCTCCGAAATTAGCGATTTAGCGCTTCTCTCTACTCAACATTCCCGGATTTCGGGTTATATTCGTTACTGTTTGATTTTCAAATAGATAAAGCTGTTTCTTTAACATTATTTTTCGTAATAAAATAGCGATATTTGCGTTTTATAATACCTTGAAACGCCTCATTATCATATTTTTAGTGGTTTTATCGTGTGGTTCAATGATCGCACAGAGAAGTCGTCGTAATTTTAAACAACACGAGATTGGGGTATTTTTGGGCGGCTCCTATTACTTAGGCGATTTAAATCCGGGTAAACATTTTTTTCTGAGTCAACCCGCGGGTGGTATTTTTTACCGTTTTACTCCGAATTACCGTTATGCTTTTAGGGGCGGATTAAATTTCGGAAGTGTTCAGGGCGATGATTCACAAAGTGAAGATTATGATCAGCGCAAACGTAATTTAAATTTTAAATCACGTATAAATGAGTTTCATGTCTTGGCTGAATTTAATTTTTTAGAATACCGCATCAGTAACGATAAACATAAATTTTCATTTTTTCTTTTTGCAGGCATCGAAGGTTTTAACTTCAGGCCAATGGGTCATTTAGGCGGAGGACAATGGGAATCTCTAAGAGAATTGAATACTGAAGGCCGGACAAAAAAATACCGTTTGTGGCAAATAGGAATTCCTTTCGGCTGCGGAGTAAAATTAAATGTGGCTAAAAAAGTTGGCATTGGTTTAGAGTGGGGACCGCGCAAAACATTCACTGATTATATTGATGATGTCAGCAAAACTTATCCTAATCCGGCAATTAATCCTCCCAACGGAGCGCTTGGTGCTGCATTTTCTAACCGCACAAAAGACGGTGGTGGCGAAATAAATTCACAACGCGGCAATCCCCGCACCAAGGACTGGTACGTGTTTTTCGGGCTCACATTAAACATCAAACTTAGTCTTGCCCCTGAGCCATGTTACGCTACAGGATTCGATTAATCATAAAATTTACTAAAACCCTGTAAATACCCCGCAAAACACGTCTTATTAGAGGGCATTTAGCCGTTTTTGCTAAATTTGCCCGCCTTACAGAGCCTATAAATGAGCACTTTAAACAAAGATAATATACCCCAACACATAGCCATCATTATGGATGGCAATGGGCGCTGGGCCAAGCAACAAGGCGAGGATCGTATTTTTGGTCATCATGAAGGTGTAAATTCTGTGCGTGAAATTGTTGAGGCTGCTGCAGAAGTTGGTGTAAAATATTTAACGCTCTATGCGTTTAGCACAGAAAACTGGAACCGTCCGAAAGAAGAAGTGGATGCGTTAATGGAATTATTGGTTGCAACCATTAGTATGGAAACACCGCAGCTTCACAAAAACGGCGTAAAACTTGAAGCGATTGGAAATTTAAAAAGTCTGCCCGAAAGTTGTTATAACGAATTACAGGAATCTATCACTACAACAAAAAATAATAAACGTTTAACTTTAATATTGGCATTGAGCTATTCTTCAAAATGGGAGATTATTAATGGTGTTAAAGAAATTGCAGAACAAGTTGCTTCAGGAAAATTAAACCCGAA
>CAZRNW010000413.1:0-4010 GCA_964601535.1 uncultured Flavobacteriaceae bacterium | reverse complement strand
AAATTGGTAAAACTCTCGAAACAAAAACATAAAACCTTAAGCAACAAAGATATTTTAAAGTTGACCTACGATGTGATTTTAAAAAGTCAGCGCACTTTTTATGCTGAAAGTATTACAGGTTACAGGATTAAAGATGAAATATCTAATCTCCGTAATTTATTTGATAAGGCTCAATACAAGCAGTGCCGCAAAATGCTTAACAAACTAAAAGAAGAAGCTTATGCGGAGGAAAGTTTTCATTTCATTCTTGAAATCATTTCCATCGAAAAACAACTGCTCGATATTGAAAATAAATTTGGAAATCTATCTAAATCACTCGACGATTTAATTAAGGAAGAACAGATACTGATTGATAAATCAAAGAACATCGGCGAATATGCTCAATCCTTTTCGAAATTAAATTATCTTGTTCGCGAAAACATGGTGGCAAAAACCGCGAAAGAATTTGAAACCTACGATAAGCTTCTCAACTCGCCTCTTTTTAAAACCACCGATAAATGTATTTCAAAAAAGGCAGAAGTTCTTTACCATCACACCAGAGCCCTCTGCTTTTCGAAAAAAAGAGATAATGCCATGCGCCAAAGCGAATTTAAGAGTATGGTGACTTTAATGGATAAGAATCCGTTTTTAATTAATGAGTATCCTAAACGTTATCTTTCAGGTATCAACAATATTTTGTCAGTTGAAATTGAACAAGCGCATTACGCAACGGCCGAAAAATTAATTGGTGAATTTATGGAGTTAAAAAAACATCCTGCCTTTAACACCACGGATCTGCAACTTAAAATTTTTACAAGTACTTCGAATGCACAATTATTAATTTATACAGATGGCGGAAGAACAGACAAAGCCATTCCGGTTGTAAAACACATTAATGACCAGATTGAATTATACAAAGACAAAATAAACAAAGAAGAGTTGCTGATTTTCTACTACAATTTTACCAGTCTCTATATTTATTCCCAAAAATACACTGAAGCCAGCAAATACCTCAACCTTCTTTTAAGCGCTAACGATACTAATTTACGACAGGACCTCCAGTGTTTTTCCCGGCTACAGAACATTATTTTACATTATGAATTAGGGAAATTTCCTGAGCTTAAATATTTATTAATAACAACCTGTGATTTTTACAAAAATCAAAAATATCAATTTAAGATTGAGAAATTGATTTTGGATATGTTTGAAGAATTGATTGAGACGAGTGAAACTGATGCCATCTGGCTTAAATCGCAAAAGCTCATAAAAGAACTTATGAACGATCCCTATGAAAAAATTGCCAATTACTATTTCGATTTTTTAGCTTATACCGAAAGTAAAGTTTCAGGTAAAAAAATCGGGGAAATTATTTTTGATAAAGTTTCACAAAGCTGGAAAAAATGAAACCTTCGAACCTATTATTCGACATCATAAAATCTTTAAGTACAGAAGAAATAAAGTACTTCCGAAAGGTTTCCTCTTTACAGCAGGGTGAAAAAAACTATATCAAACTTTTTAATTTCATCCTTTCCTTAAATGAATACGACGAAGAAGCTGTAAAAACGGCTTTTAAAAACGAAACGTTTATAAAACATTTACCTTCTGAAAAGAATCAGCTTTTACATCACATCTTAAAAAGCCTGCGTCATTTCAGGATTGAAAACAGCAAAACTGCATTTATCAACGAACAAATAAAAAACATCCAGCTTTTATTTAATAAGTCTCTTTACAAACAATCCCGTAAAATACTGAATCAAATAAAAGAAGAAGCTTACAAGTACGAATTGTTTTATTATATTCTTGAGATCATTGACCTGGAAAAAGTGGTGATTGATATGGAAGCGCATTTCGGACAAGTGACTAATATCACTATTGAGAAATTAATTGAGGAGGAAAATGAAATTTACATCAAGATTGAAGAATTAACACATTTCGAAAAATTACTTAGCCGCTTAAACAAACTCTCTACCAAACTATTATTTGTGCGTACCGCTTCGGATGTTGAGGAAATAGAAAAAATTGCGAAAGATAAAGCGCTTAATGAAGCCGTTAGCGTTAATTCCAAAAAAGCATTTATCACCTCATTACAGGTAAAGGGAATTGTTTCGCGATTATTAAATAAAACCGACGAGATGTTTGATGCGTTTCAGAGTCTGGTTTATGTGATGGAAAATAATACTTCTTTAATTTCGGAATTGCCTAAAAGTTATGTTGTAGCACACGGCTATATTATCAGACACTATGCCATCAAGCGCCGCTATAATGATGGATTTAAAACCATTGATAAATTAAAAGCGCTTTGGTTAAATCCGGAATTTAAAAGTACCGATTTGCAAATTGCTATTTTCTCGAATTCATACATTAACGAAATGTTACTGTACGCTTATATCGGCCAGCACGATAAAGCTAAAAATGTAATTCCGGCTGTAATTAAAGGACTCGAAAAATACGAGACAAAAATTAATGAAGAAGAATTACTGCGGATTTACCAGGTAATTACCATGGTGTATTTTGGCGTAGGCGAATACAGCAAGGCTCTTCATTGGATAAACCGTATCATTAATTCAAACTATAGTGAATTAAGGCAGGATATTATCCGAATCTCAAAACTAATCAATTTAATTATCCATTTCGAATTAGGTAATGATGATTTACTGCCCTACATCTTTAAATCAACAAGCCGATTTGTAGATGGTCTTGAAAACAAATATAAATTCGAAACATTATTTTTAGAACAATTTAAAAAAGTAGCTTTATCGAAAAGGGACGGCAAAACCGTGAATTCGTTTGTGAAATTTAAAGAAGAAATGCAGGAGGTATTTAAGGACCCTTACGAACGAAATGCCCTTGAATATTTTAATTTTTACGCCTGGTTAGATTCTAAAATTCACTCCATTAGTTTCTCTGATGCTATTAAAATCAGAAAACAAAACATGGCCTGATAGTTGGGAGTGATGAGTTCGGAACAGGGAGTTATTAGTCGTGATTAAAAATAGTTATGCCCCATCAAATAATTCTGTACGTAATCCTTTACGCCGTCTTCTAAGCCCGTAAATTGTTTTTTGTACCCTGCATCAGTTAATTTTTTCATGTTAGCTTCAGTGAAATACTGGTATTTATCACGGATATCAATTGGTGTATCAATAAATTCAATTTTAGGTTCTTTATTAAGCGCTTTGAATGTTGCAGTTGCTAAATCCAAAAATGTCCGCGCTCTTCCGCTTCCCAAATTATAAATCCCGCTCTTAATTTTGTTTTCATAAGAGAAAATCAAAACATCCACTAAATCTTTTACATATATAAAATCACGCAATTGTCCGCCATCTTTATATTTTGGATTATGACTGCGGAAAAGTTTTACAAATCCCTTTTCTTTTATCTGATTAAATGAATGGAAAATTACGGAAGCCATTCTGCCTTTATGAAATTCATTCGGGCCATACACATTAAAAAATTTAAATCCGTACCAGAGAGGCGGTGTTTGCTTTTGCTGCAGTGCCCATTTATCAAATTCGTTTTTACTGTCACCGTAAGGATTCAAAGGTTTTAATTGCGGAATTTTGGTTTCATCATCATCATATCCGAATTCACCCAAACCGTAAGTTGCGGCTGAAGACGCATAACTTAAACCGATTTTATTCTCTGTGCAGATTTGCCAGATAGATTTAGAGTAGTTAACATTCAACTCATCAAAAATTGCTTTATTAAATTCGGTTGTATCCGTCCGCGCCCCAATATGAAAAACGTGATTAACCTCTTTAGCATTTTCTTTAAACCAACCGATGAACTCCGAACGCTCGATTAATTTCAGATATTTTTTAGAGGTATAGTTCGCGGATTTATCTGCCTGAGAAAAATCATCCGTTAAAATTAAATCCGTTTTGCCATCGCTGTTAAGCCGTGAGACTAAACAACTGCCGATAAAACCTGCCGCACCTGTAACTACAATCATAACTTAATTTGAGGTTTAAAATTACGAAATCTTTCCTTTTAACAGCGGTTAACATCATTTTTTATTTTTTTGACAATTA
>CAZRNW010000412.1:0-4018 GCA_964601535.1 uncultured Flavobacteriaceae bacterium | reverse complement strand
AAACAAAAGCGGCAGGAGCAAAACTATTACCGCTGTATGTTTTACCCATTCCTTCATTTAATAATTGAGGAGTTGTTGAATTGCGACTTCCACCTTTTCGGCATTGGGCAGCATGGTTTTTTCTAAGGTGGAATTTAATGGAATTGCTGGTAAATTTTCGGCACCTACTACTTTTACAGGAGCATCCAGAGCTTCAAAACAATTTTGTGAAATGCGCGAAGCAATTCCCTGCGCGAATCCGTTAAATACAGGTTCTTCAGTTAAAACAAGACACTTGCCATGCTTTTTTACGGAGGCAAAAATCATTTCTTCATCCAGAGGCATAATGGTACGTAAATCTACAATCTCAACCTGACCGGCAAATTTCTTCGCAGCATTCTTGGCCCAATACACACCCATGCCATAAGTAATAACGGTGAGCGTATTGCCCTTTGCAATTTCAGCTTCATCTGCACTTTGTACCAGACGAGCTTTTCCGAATGGAATAATATAATCCTCATCGGGCTCTATTGTTTTTGCGTCTTCTGTTCCTTTAATTTTACTCCAGTATAATCCTTTATGTTCTAACATAACAACAGGATTCGGGTCGTAATACGCTGCTTTTAATAATCCTTTTAAATCGGCACCTGTACTCGGATAAGCAATTTTTATTCCCCTGATATTCGCTAATACACTTTCAACAGAACTTGAGTGGTACGGACCGCCGCTTCCGTAAGCACCAATCGGCACCCGTAAAATCATACTCACCGGCCATTTGCCGTTGGTTAAATAACAGGAACGGGAAACTTCAGTAAATAATTGATTCAAACCGGGCCAGATATAATCCGCAAACTGAACTTCGACGATTGGTTTTAATCCAACCGCACTCATTCCAACCGTTGAACCAACAATAAATGCTTCCTGAATTGGTGTGTTAAATACTCTGTGATCGCCAAATTGCTGTGCTAATGTTGCTGCTTCACGGAATACTCCCCCTAAACGTGCTCCAACATCCTGACCGTATAGCAAACATTCCGGATGCTTTGCCATTAATTCACGGATAGCAAATAAAGCGCTGTCAACCATAACGGTCTTTTCCTTACCCACAGGTTCACGTGTTCCTTTCTCTTCTGTAATCAAAGTTGGTGCAAATTCGTGTGTCATTAAATCTTCGGGACGCGGATCTTCTGCTTTCAATGCACGTGCATAATCCGCTTCCACTAATTGAGCAGCTTCAGCTTCTATTTTTTGTAAATATTTCTTATCGAGTCCCGCTACCAATAATTGGTTTTTTAATTTTGGTAAAGGATCTTTTTTAGCAGCTTCTTCTAAATCGTCACGGTACCATTCTTTCCGTACACCGGATGTATGGTGATTTAACAAGGGAACTTTAGCATGAATTAACATTGGACGGCGTTCAATCCGGATAATGTCCAGACATTCTTTTACGGTATTGTACGAAGCAATAAAATCAGTTCCGTCGATGGTTCTTGTTTCTAAACCTTTAAATCCTTTCGCATATTCGGTGATATCCTGTGCGCGGATTTCTTTGGCATTGGCCGAAATATCCCATTCGTTATCCTGTACAAAATAAAGTATAGGCAATTGTTTCAGTGTTGCCATTTGAAAAGCTTCGGCAATTTCACCTTCAGTACAGCTGGCATCACCTAACGAACACACTGCTAAAGGATTCAGTCCGTCGTACTCCTTCACCATTTTATTTTTTTCGAGGTACTGCAAACCCATTGCAATGCCGGTCGTAGGAATGGCCTGCATGCCGGTTGCACTCGATTGATGCGGAATTTTTGGCATGTCATCCCTTCTCAAACTCGGATGGGAATAATAAGTTCTTCCTCCCGAAAAAGGATCATCCCGCTTGGCAAGTAACTGAAGCATTAATTCGTAAGGCTCCATACCTATGGCTAACAAAATACTGTCGTCACGGTAATAAGCACTTAAGAAATCCTGAGGCAATAACTGTAAACCCAATGCGATCTGAACTGCTTCATGTCCGCGCGAAGTGGCGTGAACATATTTGGCAGTAATTTCTTTATTGGCTTCAAATAATTCGGTCATGCACTTTGCCGTGCACATGATTTGATATGCTTTTGTGAGAGTGTCGGTCGGAATTTTTGTTTTCACTTTTGAAGAGTCGGTTACTGTTTGCATAGGGACTTAACAAGTGCTTAAATATATGAAAATTTTATACCGAAATGTTACCGAAATCTTAAATAAAAGCCATTTTAAAGGCGCCTTTTTCAACAATGAAATGTAGACAACCTGAATCTTTTTAACTATAAGACCATTATATTCTGAAATAACTTTAAGGGATGACACTGAATAGAGCAATAATTCTTATTTCTTCAGCCTTATTAGTGCTTGGATTTTTCGTTTCGTGCCACAGTAGTAAATCGGCAACCACATCAGTAAAAAATGATACTGTAAAAGTTTCGGATGTGAAAATGAAAAACGTGGCTACGATTTTGGGTGTGAGTGAAAAAGAAATTGCACATCAGAAATTGTACGAGTTTGTTACCGATTGGTATGGTGTTCCTTACAAATACGGCGGCTGCAGCAAAAGCGGCACGGATTGTTCGTGCTTAACCATAAATTTATATTCAACCGTTTACAAAAAACAATTACCGCGTAATGCAGATGATATGGCGAAAGCTTGTGATAAGGTGAGTGAACGCAAAGCGGATGAAGGTGATATGGTTTTTTTTAAAATTAATAGCAAAATGGTAAGTCATGTTGGGGTGATTCTAAAAAATAACAAATTTGTCCACGCTTCTACCAGCAAGGGCGTTTTAATTAGTGATTTAAATGAAGCCTACTATAAAAAATATTTTTATTGTTACGGCCGTATGAACTAAATGGCGACAGGTTTACAAATCAATATATTTCAGCGCCTACAACTTATTAAAATTACAGTTGCTCTCGGATTGCTGCTCTCGGTTTTGTGTTCTCACAATTTATGGGCAGGGCAGAGGTGGTATCCGGTTTGCCCGGTGTTTAAAGATTGGTTTATTACTCCGCCTTACGATTATTTTTTATTAGCAGCCGAAGTAATTTTAATTTTATTACTGATTATTGCAGATAAACCCCGCCTGTTTATTTTTTTGCTGCTGGTTTTAAATCTGGCTTTTGTTTTTCTCGATCAGAACCGTTTGCAACCCTGGTTTTTTATTTACAACAGTTTTTTTCTGGTTTTGTTTTTTTACAATTGGCGGATTGATAATGTAAATCATTACAATTCATTTTTTATTATTCTTCAATTGTGTTTTAGCGCGGTATATGTTTATAGCGGACTCCAAAAATTTAATCCGGGTTTTATTAACGAAACTTATCCCTGGTTTATTAAGCCGCTTGAGAAATTTGTCAGCGACCGGCAAATGTTAACCCTGGCTAAAACAGGTTATGCTATTCCTATAGTTGAAATTTTTATTGGATTTGGTTTACTGATTAAACCTTTGCGCTTTATTTCCATTCCATTGGTTGTGATTTTACATGTTGTTATTCTGTTGTTAATGGGTCCATTTGGGAATAATTACAATTCAGTAGTATGGCCTTGGAATATGATGATGGTAGTCCTTGCTTTATTGTTATTTTCAGGAAAAACAAACGAACGTTTCTTTTCCATTTCCCATTTATTTAAACAGCCTGTTTTTTATCTGGTAATGGCTTTGTTTTGGATTTTACCCGCTTTTAACCTCGCGGGCAAATGGGAAACATATCTTTCTTTTTCGCTCTATTCGGGAAATAATAATACCGGAAAAATTCTTTTGTGTGATGAAGCTTATGAACGTCTTCCTTTTTATGTGCGGCATTATGTTTATCATAACGGCGGGCAATACATTTTATATCCAAAGGAATGGTGTTTGAATGAATTGAAGACCCCGTTATACCCTGAAAAAAGGGTGTTTGAAAATGTGACGACCTATGTTAAAACAATCAGTCATTCTACCGATGAAGATGTAAAACTTGTTTATATCGAAAAGCTAAAATTGTTTGCCAAAGCTCAATAGCTTGGTATATTTGC